>JAFTPW010000410.1:0-15405 GCA_017463075.1 Clostridia bacterium | reverse complement strand
GTCATTGCTGTCTTCGTTATCGTTCCACCAATTGTCGTTCCACCAGTTGTTTGCCGCGAAAATATTGGTTGCGGAACCTGCGAGCATGGAGACTGCCAGCAGACCGGTGAGTGCGAGTTTACCTGCTTTCCTGATTAAGCTTCTGTTTGCCATAATTCAATCCTTTCTGATATATGCAAGATTGAAATACTGGCGGCCGGGCGGGCATGGCGTCTGCTTTAGCTCCCTGGCTTTGCGTCCCGACCTTTCGGACGGTTTGCCTTTTTCATGTAATTCACTGATGCGGTGTCATAAGTTACGCATCTATTATATCAGACACCGGTTACAAAAGCGGTTACAATTTCAGATTTTTCCTTCAGATTCTGAAAATTGCAGCCGCTTTTTTCGTTATATTTCGGTTGATTTGTCAAGCTCCCGGCAGGTGATGAGCCAATGGGCCCTGCTTTCCCAGTGAATGGGACTTGCCACAGCTTCCACGCGGAGTCCGAGGTAGTAGTTCTCGATGACGGTTCTGCCGTGATTGCGGATGGGGCAGTTTTCGCACGGAGCGTCCTTGCCGAGCAGGGTTTTGTAGCATACGGCGTTGTCGGAAATTCCCGGGACGAGCTTCTGCGTGCGTTCGTTGAAGAAGCGGATTTCGTACGTTTCGGGATCGATGATGTAGAGCCACGCGTACTGGTGATTGAGGATTTCCCGCAGATCGGACGCCATTTTGCTCGTCGCTTCCTGCACGCGGTGCTTGAGGACGAAAATGGAGATGATCCGGGAGAGGAAGGTCAGAAGATCAATCTGCTCGCGCGTCCAGAGCCGCGGGTTGATGTTGTCGTCGAAGCCCACGTATCCCTTGAAAACGCCGTTGTCGCGGATGGCGCACTGGAGCATCGAGCGGATTCCCTGCGGTTCCAGAATCAGCCGGATGTGCGGCGGCAGCTTGTTCACGTCCGAGCAGTAGAAAATGCCCTGTTCGTTGAAGTTTTTCTCGTAGCCGGGGATGTCGGTGACGTAGCTGACGTTCTGCAGGTTGTCCTTTTCGGCGGAAACACCCTCGCGGCACCATTCGAAGGTATTGCTGCACGCGGTGTTGCCGGTATTGTTCTCGAAAATGTACACGCGGCTCACGTTTGTCTGCTGTCCGACGATGGCGAGCAGGTGGTTGATCGTGTCCTCCATGTTGCCGGATTCATACAGGGCATCGAAGACGTAGAAGGGCAGGTTGTTTTCCGTCCACTGAGGCTGCTCGTCCGAGTCGATGCGCTGGCTGACCTGCGAGGGATATGCCGGCATGTGGAAGAGCGGCTCGTACAGGATGCACTGATTCTTCCCGAGATGCTTCGCGCGGTAGAGTGCGGTGTCGGCATGGCGGAAGAGATCCTGATAAACCGTGCCGTGATCCGGTGTGAGCGCAATTCCGACGGAGCAGGAGAGACCGCTGTCGCGGAGCTGACCCTCGAACATTTCGGGAATGCTGTCGATGAGGGTGCGGCACCGGCTGAGAACCGGATCGACCTTCGGGATATTCGGCATGAATACCAGAAACTCGTCGCCGCCGATTCTTGCAACCACGTCGGTACTGCGGAAGAGACTGCTGAGCTTCTGCGCAATCAGGGCAAGCACTTCATCCCCGAAAAGATGCCCGTACCGGTCGTTCACGTTCTTGAAGTTGTCCAGGTCAATGATCGCGAGCGCGGACAGACGGTCGTTGTCTTCGGCGAGGTGTTCCTCGGTCAGACGCTGGGCGGTCTCCTTGTTGAACAGACGCGTCAGCGAATCGCGGGACACATCGGAGAGCTCTTCGGGCGCTTTTTCCCATACGCCGAGAACCCTGCGTCCTTCTTCCTCGAGACGGTAGCAGAAAACGTTGCAGGTGCGGTAAATGCCGTCGCGTTCCTTCATGCGGTATCGGCGGACGCTCTTCTTCAGCCCGGACGCGAGGAACATTTCCAGATACGAGCTGAACAGCTCCGTCAGCATCACGCGGTCATCGGGATGGACGGCGTTTTCCGCGAGCATTTCCATGGCGTGCGTGGGATCCTGTGCGTTCCGGAGGTATCCGTACGACTGATCGGGGTCGAAAATATTGTGAATGGTGTTGTTGTCGAGGTCGAATTCAATGACGAGCGCGCCGATGTGCTGGAGGAGAATCTCGTATTTGTTCATGATCCCCTGCATGGAGTTCGCCGCGGTTCTGCCGGGAGGTGCCAGCGGTTCGCGGATTCTCTCTGACACAACAGCTCCTCCGTCGGCGTACTGCTTTGCGAGGCTGGCGAAGTCCTCACTGACATGCCGGAAGCATTCGAGCAGCTTCGGGGAAAACGCGCCGCACTCGCCGGAGAGAATCATGTTCACGGCATGTTCGCAGGAGCAGGCTTCCTTGTAGGCGCGCTTCGTCGTCAGGGCATCGTATGCGTCCGCGATTCCGACAACCTGCGCGCAGATGGGAATGTTCTCGCCGGAGAGTCCCATCGGATAGCCGCCGCCGTCCCAGCGTTCGTGGTGGTAGAGGCAGATGTTGTACGCATAGCGGAGGTATTCCTCGTTGCCCATGCCCGCCATGCGTTCGATGATTTCGCTTCCCGCCGCGGCGTGGGTCTTCATGACCGCAAATTCCTCATCCGTGAGCCTGCCGGGCTTGTTGAGAATCGCGTCGGGGATGGAAATTTTGCATATATCGTGCATGTCAGCGGCGTCGGAAATTTTGGAAATCGTCTCGTTGTCAAGGCTGTATTCCGGACAGCACCGGCTGACTTCCCGCAGAAGAACGGCGGTAAAGCTGCGGATGCGGAGAACATGCTGCCCCGACTCCACGCTCCGGCATTCGATGATGGTCGAGAGCGTATCCACGAGGATGTCCTTGGAGTTGTGCAGGGCGTTTTTCTGCTCCTCGACGATTTTTTCCAGACTCCACTTGTGGTTGTACAGGGAGATGGTGTTGAGAACGGTTTTTCCGGTCAGTCCGGGACGGAACGGGTATCGCACTGCGTGATCGGCGCCCCACAGTACCGCGGCATCCTCCTGTGTGCAGTCATCGATGAGGGCAAAAACGGGAACATCGCTGAAAATCTGCGGGTATTCGGAAAAAGCAATGCCGCCGTCGGTGCTGCACGAAAGCATGGAACAGCCGAGAATCACGGCGGCGAGGGTATCCGGGTTCTGATCGAGCAGGCGGCGGCACTGGGAAATGTCCCCGGCTTCCCGGATCTGAAACGGTTCTCCGAGGATGCGCCGCAGTTCGGTACGCTTCCGGTCGGAGGGATCGGCAAGAATGATTGTATTTCGCATGTGTGTGTCCTTATGTGGGATTAACCCTTGTAGAAGCGGTATTTTTCCGCCGCGTCCAGAATCGCCGCCATATTGTCAAGCGGGATTTCGTAAATGCATCCGTCGGTGTGGATGAATTTTTACTCTATCGGTATTATAGCACAATCCGTGCGGCTTTGCAATTGTTCGGCGAATTTCCGAATCTTGCCGCCGCCTCTTGACGGGATGCGGATTATCCTGTATAATGCAGAAAAGGGCAGCCGAACGACCGCAAAGGAGAAAGAATATGACATCCAAAGAACGTTTTCTGAGAATGTATCAGCACAGGGAAGCGGACCGTGTTCCGATCATTGACAGCCCGTGGGCAGGGACATTCCGCCGCTGGCACAACGAAGGTCTTCCGACCGATATCGAGTGGACGAAATTTTTCGATATCGATCTGACCGCCGGAATCGGATGCTGCAATTCGCCGCGATACCCGTACACGGTGCTGGAAGAAACCGATCGTTACCGCATCTACACCACGGAATGGGGTGCAACGCTCAAAAGCTGGAAGCTCGAGGACTCCACGCCCGAGTTCATTGACTTCAAGGTGAATACTCCCGAGGCATGGGAAGAAGCCAAGGCGCGCATGCAGTACAGTGACGACCGCGTCAACTGGAAGTATCTCAAGGACAACTACGACCGTTGGGTTTCGGAAGGACGCTGGATCACGGGCAACTTCTGGTTCGGATTTGACGTGACCCACTCGTGGATGGTCGGCACGGAAACGCTCCTCGTCGCGATGTATGAAGAACCCGAATGGGTCATGGACATGTTCGACACGTACCTGAACCTCGACCTCGCGTGCTTTGACAGAATCCTCGCGGAAGGCTACAAAATCGACTGCATCAGCTGGCCGGACGACATGGGCTACAAGGGCACGATGTTCTTCTCCAATGAGATGTACCGCGAAATGCTCAAGCCGTTCCATAAGAAGGCATGCGACTGGGCACACGAGAGAGGAATCTACGTTCATCTGCACTCCTGCGGCAACATCATGGACCGTGTGGACGACCTGGTTGAGATCGGCGTGGACGCGCTGAACCCGCTGGAAGTCAAGGCAGGCATGAAGCCGCTCGAGCTGAAGGAAAAGTACGGTGACAAGCTCGTCTTCCACGGCGGCATCAACGCGGTTCTGTGGGACGACAAGGACGCGATCATTGAAGAAATCCGCAAATATGTCCCGAAGATGAAGGAAAACGGCGGCTACATCTTCTCGTCCGACCATTCGATCCCGAATACGGTTACCTTCGAGAACTTCAAGGCGATCGTGGACGAAGTAAAACGCTGCGGCGCATACTGACCCGGTAAAATCCGGAATACGAAACTGACTGCTCACCTGCGGTCAGTTTTTGTTTTGCGGCATGATCGCCCCGATGGATATCACAGATACTCCGCGAGATCCTGCCGGATGAAGTCCAGCTTGCCGGTGTCGCGGCAGACGATGGTTTCGCCGTTCACGGAGGATTCGTGCAGGCAGATCAGGGCGTCCCAGTTTTCCGTGAGCTTTCCGGCGGAGGAATCCTCCTGATGTTTGAGCTTCATGCTCTCCGCATACACGCGGTTGAAGCTGCGGACACTGCCGAATCCGGAGGCGAGCGCGATCTCGGTCATGGAGAGGTTTGTGTCCTGCATCAGCTCAAGGGCATGCGCGAGACGGTAGCCGTTGACGACTTTCTTGAAGTTGATGCCGATGCTGGACGCGAAAATCCGGCTGATGTAATGCGCATTGTAGCCGCAGACCGCCGCGACGTCCTCGAGGGTGATGTTTTCGCGGTAATGACTGCCGATGTAGGAGAAAATGGTGGATATGATGTCATTCTGCCGGTTCTGCACGGGATCAAACTCGGTCTCAGCCAGATAATGCCCGAGCAGGATGTATAAAATACCCTTGATTGTGTAGGGATTGTAATCCTGCGTCAGGACGAAATTGCGGACGTAATAGCGGAGCGCATCCTCCGGCGGCGAGAAGGTGAACGTTGTTCCGGTTTTCGCGGAGACTGCCTGACTGAACGCAGGCACGGTATCGCCGGAGAAGACGTGGATGATGGCGGAGGTAGGACCGATACTGCGGATGGAGTGTACCTGATCCTTCAGAACAACGGCGCACATGGGAGCCTGCATGACGGCGGTTTTCCGCTCCACGGTCAGCTCAAGCGTGCCGCGCAGAAGAAGGATCATTTCGTAATCCCGGTGCATATGCGCGTCAAACATACAGCTGCGGTAGTAGATGACTTCGGTGTGTCTGCTGGGCATGGAATTTTTCTGCTGATAGTGCATGATGCTCCTCCTTTCTCCGGCGGACGGTTCCTTCTGATGATCCTATTGTAACGGAGAAAAAACGGGAAATCAATCGGTTTGTGTGAATTTTATCCGGTTTTTATCAAGAATTGGCTTTACAACGCCGGTCAGGTATTGTAAAATGGAATCAGCATCTGAAGTGTCATTCAGAAAAATACAGAACAGGTGGAAACAAATGAAACAGATCAGAATCAATACGGAAAAAACAGCGGGGACGGTATCTCCGTGGCTGCGCGGCGCCTGCATGGAAGATGTGAATCACGAGCTATACTGCGGAATCTGGTCGCAGATGATCTTCGGGGAATCCTTTGCCGAGCCTGCGGAAAGCGGCATGGATGCACAGCGCCTGACAATTCTCGGAAGCACATGGGACGTTGACGGCGGAAAGGTTCTCTGCGGTCGTGAAGGCTCCGGCCCGAAGCTCGTGTTCAAGGAAACCGAAATGAAGAACTCCTCCGTGAGCGCGAAGATCCGGCTTGACGGAAACGGACTGGCGGGATTTGTCTGCCGGGTGTCGGATGCGAAAAACGGTGCGGATGCGTTCACTGGGTACGAAATCGCAGTCGGCGGCGGCATCGTCCGTCTGGCACGTCACCGGAACAATTTCGTGCTTCTCAAGGACGTTCCCGTATCCGTCGGCGCAGGGGATACTGTGACACTGGCGGCATCGCTGGAAGACAGCCGCATCCGCGTATCCGTGGACGGCGTGCAGGTCATTGACTTCACGGACGACGATCCGGTGCTCTGCGGCATGCTCGGACTTCGCTGCTGGCAGACGGCGGCGGAATTTACGGAAATCACTCTCGATGACGCTCCCGTTTCCATTCCGCCGAAGAAGATTCTGCCCGAGGTGTCGAAAATGTGGCTCCCGCTCGGCGGAAATGCGGACTCCTACGGCTTCGGCGACAGCTTCAAAAACTGTCACAGCCAGATTGTCCGGGCAAATGGTATGGAAACCGGTGTGTACAACCGCGGTCTGAACAAATCTGGGATGCATTTTGCGGAAAACAAGCCGTACCGCGGATATCTGTACATCCGTGCGGCGGAAGAGACCGAGGTGACCGTCTCCCTGCGAAACGCGGACTGCACGATGATTCACGATGCAAAAACCTTCACCGTCAGCGGGGACTGGGCAAAATACGCGTTCACCCTGACTTCTCCAACGGAAGAGTGCGACGGTTCCTTTGCCGTGACGATCGGAAACGGGGAAATCGCGCTCGGATACGCGTTCCTTGAGCCGGACGAATGGGGACTTTACACTGGCATGCACGCGCGCCGTGACGTCGGGGAAGGACTGGAAAACATGGGAATTTCCATTCTCCGGTTCGGCGGATGCATGGCGAATGCGCGGGAGTATCTCTGGAAGAAAATGACCGGCGATCCGGAGTTCCGTCCGGTATATAAAGGATTCTGGTATCCCGAGTCCTCCTTCGGCTTCGCAATTCTCGAGTTCATCGAGCTGTGTGAAAAAATCGGCGTGGAATGCGTCCCCGACTTCAACGGATACGAAACCGGGGAAGACATGCGCGACTTTGCACGGTATGCGCTCGGCACGGATGAGAACGACGAATGGGTACAGCTGCGCATGAAATCCGCACATCCCGAGCCGTACAAGCTGAAATTCATCCAGTTCGGCAACGAGGAGCGCGTGGACGAAGCCTTTGCCGACCGCTTTATTGCGGCATGCCGCGGCGTATGGTCGGTGAATCCCGAGATCATCATGGTTGTGGGCGACTTTGACTATAATAAAGTCATCGATGACCCGTATCAGCTGCCTGAACGATCCACCGGCGCCGGCATCACGACCCTGCATCCGCACGAACGGATTCTGCAATTCGCGAAGGACGAGGATCAGGTCGGCAAGGTGTATATTGACATTCACTGGTGGTCCGAGCACGGGGATTCTCCTCTGCCGTTCCCGAAGGCGGCGTGGTCGTTCTATGAAAATCTCGAAAAGCTGGTGCCCGGAAGCGGCGTGAAGCTGTGCGTGTACGAGCTCAACGCAAACTCCCACGATATCGAGCGCGGGATGGCGAACGCATACTCCATTCTTGAGGCGATCCGTCACAGCGAAATCCTGCCGTACATGTGCAGTGCGAACTGTTTGCAGGTGGATAAGCACAACGACAACAACTGGAATCAGGGACTCCTCTTCATGAACAACCGGAGCGTGTGGTATCAGCCTGCGGGACTTTTGGACATCCTGCTGGAGGAGGCATGGCTCGGCGGGACGCTTTCCTTCAATGAGGACGTGATCGATGCCCGGTTCAACGCGGCGGTGATGACGGACGGCGAAAAGATTTCCGTCTGCCTGCTCAACCGCTCGGATGCGGAGGAAGAGGTTGTGATTGCGGCACGTGCGGGAGCATATACATGGCGGATGAAGATGCTGAACGGTGCGAAGGATGCCGTGAATACCGCGGAAAATCCGGAGACTATCACAATCTCCGAGACCGTCACAGGAGAAGCACAGGGCGAGATGACCGTCAAGCTCCCGGCGTACAGCATTGCGGTGATTGCGCTCTGACACCCGGCTGAGGAAGTTTGTTTCTGACTTATCCTCGGCAAGTATTGTCTTGCTTTGTGTCCGGCGCGATGCTATAATGGAAGAGAGTGTAAAATAATAACTCAATCTGAAGTAAAGGCAATCAATACCATGAAAAGAACTGGTGCATTCCTGCTCGCACTTCTGATGCTCCTGTCCTCCCTGACAGCGTGCAGCGACAATGCCTCCGGCGGAGAAGAAACCGATCCGTTCCGGGAGCTGTGACTGCGGATACCGCTGCGGAAGTATCGGAAGACGCAGAAGAGACCGAAATCTCCCGTGCTAATATTCCCGACAATCTCCCGGAGATCACCTTCGACGGTCAGGAATTCCGTGCCGCACAGCAGATCAGCAACAAATACGAGTTTTACAGCGAAGAACTGAACGGCGAAGGCGCGAACGATGCCGTTTACAACAGAAACCTTAAAATCGAAGACCGGTTTGATGTAAAAATCCAGTCCGTGGACTACGAATCCCTCGGAGCGATCAACAGTGACGTTGCCAAGCTCGTGACGTCCGGTACCGATGCCTACGAGGTCGCGTCCCACGGTGCATGGAAATCTTCCACTCCGCTCCGCGCGGGCGTTTACCGGAACTGGAACGAAGTGGATAACGTGGACTTCAGCCAGCCGTGGTGGAACCAGCTTGCCAACGAATCCAAT
This sequence comes from Clostridia bacterium, assembly GCA_017463075.1. Lineage (GTDB taxonomy): Bacteria > Bacillota > Clostridia > Oscillospirales > CAG-272 > UMGS1696. The sequence continues at coordinate 6,597 of JAFTPW010000410.1, read as the reverse complement.
ACCATCAACGGCATTCTCTATACGGCGACGGTCAGAAGGGCAACGAGGATATCTTCGGCTACGCGGCGCATCCCGGCATCAGCTCCGACGCATGGCTCGCGGCGTTTGACCAGCCCATCACCGGCAAGGACGAAAACGGCAACCCGACCGTTGTGTTCATGACGGACAAGACCGTTGCGGCATTCGAAAAGATTTACGACTTCTACTACAATTCTGTCGGAACCTATGCAATGGCGGCGGAATATGAAGTGACCATGTTCGTCAACGGCGACGTCATCATGATCCCGTCCATTTTCAACGACGCGTTCAACAGCTACCGTTACATGGACGCCGCGTACGGTATCGTGCCGTATCCCAAGTGGGACGAAGCGCAGGAGAGATACCTCACCAACGCGCGTGACCAGTACACTGTCCTCGGGATTCCCGCGTTCAAGACCGACGATTCGCTTGCATTCATCGGCGTCATCACCGAAGCACTCGCGGCGGAATCCTACCGTTCCGTATTCCCGCAGTACTATGACATCGCGCTCAAGGGCAAGTATTCCGTTGACAAGGATACGGCAAATATGGTTGACCTCGTCCTCGCCGGCAGAAACTTCGACTTCTCGTTCCTCTTCGGCGACAGCGAATTCCAGGGACTGCCGTACATGTTCCGCGACATGCTCCGCGATCAGGTGGCCGATATTGCCTCCAGATACGCGAAGATCAAGAAGGCACTGAACAAATCCGTCGACAAGATCGCAGGCTATTATACTGTGGAAGAATAATAGATTGCTGTAAACAACTGACCGGCATCGGTTCTCCAGCGGTGCCGGTTTTTTCTGTCAATACGGACACGGTTGATGCGATGTTTCCGGGAAAACAGTTATGGACAAGTATATAGTACAAACATCACCAATCAGGAGAACCACATTTGCTTACCATACAGAACACATACAACACAGCCATCATCTACGCCGATATCATCGACAGCGGAACCGAAGGAATGCTCCGCGAATTCTGCGGACTTCCTCAGCCCGATGGCGTATAAGCCAATGGAGGCGATTGTGGGCGTGATCGGGGATACCGTGGATGTGTCCGAACGGATTGTGCCGGTCTATAACTTCAAGGCTGGGACTGAATAAATAGAAATACCGTGAGTTTTTGCAGTGAACTCACGGTATTTTTGATAGATTCTGTATCCATTACAGGATTATATGGAATCCGGTGATGCGATGTGCTTCTCGAGGTTTTTGATCTTCGATTTCATTGCCTAAGTTATGGAAGGCTGTGCAGGGCGGCGGCGTCGGAGATTTTTTCGATGGTCTGCGTTTTTCAGACAACAAGCCTTTTTGCGGATGATTTTCAGTGATCCTTCCGATGCCGGGGATGCTTTATTCAAGTTCGATCTTTCTGTCCTTGAAGTAATACTCCCTGTCATGGTCGTTCACTTCTCTGAGTACGCGGCAGGGATTTCCGACTGCTACCACGTTATCCGGCAGATCCTTCGTGACGACGCTTCCCGCACCGACGACGACGTTATCGCCGATGGTGATGCCGGGAACGATGATGACGCCTGCGCCGATCCAGCAGTTTCTGCCGATGCGGACGGATGCGTTGTACTGGTAACCCTGTGCTCTCAGCTCCGGCAGAATCGGATGACCCGCTGTCGCAATGGTGACATTGGGTCCGAACATGGTGCAGTCGCCGACGTAGATATGCGTGTCGTCCACCAGCGTCAGATTGAAGTTGGCGTAGACATTCTTGCCGAAATGGACGTGATGTCCGCCCCAGTTTGCGTGAAGCGGCGGTTCAATATAGCATCCTTCACCGATTTCCGCAAACATTTCCTTCAGCAGACGGCATCGCTTGTCCCATTCCGTAGGACGGGTGGCGTTGTAGTCGTACAGCTTTTCCATGCAGAGCGTCTGCTCCTTCAGGATCTCCGTATCTCCGGGCAGATACAGCTCGCAGGTGTGCATTTTTTCTTTCATGGACATGATGTTTTACTCCTTTGTCATCGAATTTAAAGTAATGCTGTATTTCGTCAGCATGAAGACAGTTCGCCGTATGCTGCATCAATCATCGACCTGACCCACGCCGCAGTTTCCGGGGTTCCGTAGGCACGGTAGACAGCTTCGGCTTTTGTTGTCAGCGCAACCAGCAGATCATACCACACCCGTCTGCGCTGTTCGGCAGGGGTAAGCTCGCTCTGACCGTATCCCCGCATGAAATGGGCATTCCGATTGTTCCGGAAGCGTTCGTCCATGAGCGGTTCTGCCCACAGCGCGCGTTCCCAGTCGATGATTCCGCTGATGTGCCCGTCTTTCACGAGAACATTCCCGTCCCACATATCCCAGTGGGTCAGACGTGCCTGCGTTACTTCATCAAAATACGGCTTATCTCTCTGGAGAAGGGTGAAAATCTCATCCTCACCGGGCTCCATCGGAATGTCCCGCGCCTTCATGTCGGAGAGCACGTTCTCAAACAGCTTATGTACAAATTCGTAAAGCGAGTCGTACTGATGCTCCGCGGATGCAATGAAGCCGAAGCGGTGGAACGTCAGCTCTGAAACCGCACGTTCGATCTGCCCGCTTTCGTAGTCGAGGGTGTTGTTCTCTTCTTCCGTTAACTGCCAGCGGAGCGAGGAACAGCTCTGACCTTCCAGCATCTCCATGAAGAAATAGCTTCCGCTGCATATGGTTTTGCTGTCGTCGTAATACTGAACCCCGGCAACTCTCACGCCGTCCGTGTCACGCAGCATTTCCATCGCCATGACTTCGGCATCCATCATTCTGATTTCGTTGGACAGATATCCGGATGTGTCGCCGGCGGCAATTTTCAGGATACTCTGACTGCCGTCCGTGAAACCGATACGGTATGCGGCATTGCATAAGCCTTCGGTAAGTTCCGTGACGGATGCAGGTGTTTTATCGGGAAACGCCGCTTTTGCCATGCGGCGGATGGTTTCTTCGGACTGCCTGTTTTTGGTGATTGACATATCGTGTGTTCCTCTCAGAAGAATTGACAGAATGTGCGGATGATGTTATAATTATAACGCATCGCAAAAAGGAACATCAATCACAATCCGGCAAATTATTATAACAATCACGCAAGGATACGCTTATGTTTTATATTGATCTCAAAAAGGACCGCTCCGAGAGAGTGCGATACGATTACCCGGATCTTCCGCTGTCCATACACGTCTATCAGCTGTCGGCATATCCGAACTACGCCTGCGACAGTCACTGGCACGGAGATATTGAAATGATCGCCATTCTCTCAGGTCAGATGCTTTACAACGTCAACGGAAAAATCATGACGCTGAACCGGGGTGAAGGGATTCTGGTCAACGCAAAGCAGCTCCACTACGGCTTCTCGGAAAGCAAAACGGAGTGCGAGTTCATCTGCATCATGTTTCATCCCATGCTTCTGTGTACAACGAAACTGCTGGAGAGGGAATTTGTCGAGCCGATCCTGCGCAGCGGTATATCGCACTGGCACCTGACGCCGGAGATTCCGTGGCAGGGTGAGATTCTGAATCATATGCGGCAGATGAGTGACCGGAAAAATGAAAAAACGGCTCCTCTCGCCGTGCAGAGCAATCTGTTTCTGCTGTGGAATGAAATCGTCATGCATACGACGCTTGCGGAAAAGAGCGATAAAACGGCGGAACCCAAGCTCACGGTGCTGAAGAATATGATTACCTATGTTCACGGACATTACGCCGGGAAAATCACGCTTGCGGATATCGCTGCCGCTGGACACATCTCCAAGCGAACCTGCGGCGCACTGTTTCTCGAGTACCAGAACAAAACTCCCATCGAATTTCTGACGGATTACCGGCTCCGGAAAAGCATTGAGCTGATGAAAAACACGGAGCTGTCGATTCTGGATATCAGCCTTGCCGTCGGTTTTTCGGGAGCAAGCTACTACGCCGAGACGTTCCGGAAGTTTTTCGGACAGAGTCCGGCGGAATACCGGAAAAGTGTATAATCGGAGGAGGAAACCATGATTACGGTAAAACTGATCGACAAGGCGCATGAAGCCGACATCAACATTCCCAATGAGCCGTTCAGGCTGTTCGGACTGATGCTGCCGTCCTACAGCAACGGAAAATGGGACTATACCGCCCTGTACTTCCCGCCGGAGAATCATACGGAAATGTGCTTCCCGGATGAAAACTATGACTACGACGGGATGGCGGAGAACAGTGTGTTTATCGGCGCATACGACGGGGACAAATGCATCGGGCTTGCGATTTTACAGCATAAATGGCACAGGTACATGTATCTGTACGATCTGAAAGTCAGCACGGAGTACAGGAGAAAGCAGGTTGGCGCGATGCTGATCGGAAAATCCGGTGAAATCGCACTGGCGCACGGTTACCGCGGGCTATATACGCAGGGACAGGACAACAACCTCGCCGCATGTCTCTTCTATCTGAAAAACGGCTTTGTGATCGGCGGGATTGATACCCACGTGTACACCGGAACCCGGCAGGAAGGGAAGAAGGATATTCTGTTCTATCTGGATATCGGATAACGGAAAAGGTTTTCATCCGTCTTTATCGGAATCACAGCTGAATACTGTAAAAAAGCGCAAATCCCTTGAAATCTGCCGATTCCAGGGGATTTGTGCTTTCATTACTCTTTTCGCGAGGATGGTAGGGGGCGTATATCTGAATACCTGTATGCACCAGGATTATTCAGCGGTGGTTTCGTCGTCTGCGTAGAACGAATACAGTTCCTTCAGCTTTTTGTTGATGGCTTTGCGGTTTTTCTGGAGCGTGGAGGCAAGATCGGTGGTGTTGTTCAGCAGACAGTTGCGGAAGGTATATGGCAGGTCGGAAAGATACTCGCCGAACTGGAAGGAGAATTCAAATACGCGGCCTTCCATGATGAGATCAATCATTTCAGCGGTCGTTCTGTCCTCGGAGTACTTGCCCTTGAGAGCGGAGTCATAGAATGCGGGATATACCGTCTTGTAGGATTCCGCATTGAGCACTTCCATCATGATGCCGAGGAATTCGTAATCCTCTGCGGGAAGGGTCTTGGGTGCGCCGAATACACTGAACTGGTCAAGGGAGTTGGTGTAATAGCCGCTCTGTGCCGTATCGTATTTCGGATAGGGAAGCACGCCGTATGCGTAGTCGATGTCACGGAGGTGGGAATAGCAGTCGGAGAACATCAGGTTCATGATGCCGACGTTTCCGCTCTTGAATTCGGTACGGCCGACTGCTTCTTCCGGATATTTGTGTGCGCCTGTGGTGCTGTAAATGAGATTGTTCAGCTTTTCCAGCGTGCTGTACACTTTTTCCGTATCCAGAGTGATGGCGAGGGTATTGCCGTCCAGCGCAGTGATGTGTTCACCCACGGCAGTCACCCATACGTCTGTTCCGTGTGCATACCAGTAGGCATACCCGAAGACATCACCCTCGTTTTCCAGACCGTCACCGTTGCTGTCCGCATAAATGGAGGATGCAACCTCGCTCAGTCTGTCGAGCGTCCAGTTTCCCTCCAGAACCGTGCTGTAAAGATCCGATGAGGGATAGCCGTACTGATCCATCAGATCCATGTTGAAGAACATCGCGTATGTATATTGCATGGACGTGATGGAAAGGTCGCCGGTGATGCAGAACAGCTTGCCGTTGATGGTGGAGCCTTCGTTGGATGCTTTGTTCCACCACGGCTGATCCTGACTGATGTACGGAATGGTGTTCCAGTCAAGGTAGTTTCCCTTGGAGATCGGGACATATGCCTTGTACTGGTAGTGATCCACAACTTCAGCCGCATTGATGCCGGATGTGACGTACTGATCAACCGCGTCATAGGGATATTTTTCGAGCACGGATTCGATTTTCACGTCAAAGCGGTCTTCGATTCTCAGGTTGCGTTCAAAAACCGCATCGTTGGTCACCTCGCCGCTCAGTTCTTCCGACAGGAACTGAAATTCCTTGGTATCCGAAGTCAGTACGCGGAACGATCTGCCCCCAAAGCTCTTTTCGGGAAGATTGTCGGCAATGCCGGTTCGTTCATCGGCATCGGTTTCTGTTTCGGTTTGATTCTGTGAAGAAACCGTATTGGGTGTGGAATCGGACTTGGTCTCCTGTGTGCTGCTGTCAGCCGGAGAACTGCATGAGCTCAGCAGAATGAGCAGTGCCAGGGTCAGGGATAGTGTGCGTTTCATGGGGAAATCCTCCTGTAAAAATTATTCATCGCCGATTTTCCTTCGCGCGTGACGAAGATCGGATATGCTGCATCCTCGGATCCGCTTGAACAAACGGCTGACATAGCTTGGATCGGACAGACCGACCTGTTCTCCCGCCTGCTTCAGATCCATGCCGTAGGAGATCACCAGCTCTTCCACCTGCTTGATCCGTACCGTATTGATGTACTGGGTAACGGTCTGTCCGGTCACCTCCGAAAACAGATGGCTCAGATATCCGGTTGAAATATCCAGTGATTCCGCGACGTCCGTTACCCGCAGAGGCTTGGCAATATTGTCAATGATATACTTCTGTGCACGGCTCACGTACCATTCCTTTCCGAACTCCTGCTCTCCCCGAAGATCCGACTGATAAATACATGACAGTTTCCCCATCAGCTCGAACAGCAT
>JAFTPW010000409.1:0-2729 GCA_017463075.1 Clostridia bacterium | reverse complement strand
GCCCTGTCTGAGGTTGATTTCAAATACGCGGTAGTCGTCCTTCGTGCCCTTGCGGAGCTTGATATCGAAGTTTGAATAACCGGTATAACCGATATCTTCCAGCAGAGCCTTGATGTTTTCGCAGAGGGGCAGGGAAGAGATGGGTTCAGTGATGATGGCGGCATGGTTTCCGAGGCCCTTCGGCGTGTGTTCCTCCAGCATGGTGTGGCCGAGACACATTGCGCGGACCTTGCCCTTTGCATCGGAGAAGCAGGTGAATACGCGCATCTGGGAGTCGCCGCCGTCGATGAATTCCTGAAGAATTATCTTGTCGGGATAGCCGGCATCGTAGATCTGATTGATGATCTTTTCCGCTTCCTCGGGAGTTTTTGCGACATAGACCTTTTTCATGCCGTCGAACTCATGCTTCCAGTAATCGGCGCTGGAAGAGGGCTTGACGATGATGGGGTATTCAAATCCCAGCTTTCGGGAGCGAGATCGGATAGCGGAGCCTTCTGCGTGAGGATTACGGTTTCGGGATAGGGAATGTTGAATCTGTCGCAGGTTTCGTAGAATTCCGCCTTTTTGGCAACGGTGGTCAGCATTTCTGCGGGCGGATAGGGGATGATGTAGTCGGACAGCTCCGCGCGGTTGCGGATGATCATTGCCGCGTAGTCGTCGGTGCATGCAAAGAGAAGGAGCTTGTCTCCGATGTGCGCGTCGGCGAAGCGGTGGAGGGTGTCCAGCATCACTTCGTCCTTGTCCATATCGGGAATGCTCTTGAATTCAATGAGTTTGGAATATTTGGTCGCAGAGATTGCGTAACGTCCGAAGGCGTAGGATCTGACGCCGTACTGTTCGTGGAACGCGCGCGCCATGTTATAGCAATTGAGGTCCGCGCCCAGAATTACGGGAGTGATTTGCTTTTCCATGATGTTCCTCCGATGGTGATTTTATATGAAATCTGTGGTTTCGGTTCAGCCGATGAACTGCTTGTGCCAGGTCAGGAAGGTGTAAGCCGTCCAGATTTTTCTCTGATTGTTCGCCGTGCCGTTCTTGTGGGCATCGAGCAGGCCGAGGAGTGCGGTCTGATTGAAATATTCCGCTGCGACATCGGACGCGAATGCTTCACGGACGATGCCGTAATACTTGTCCTCGCGGAGCCACTGACGGATCGGAACGGGGAATCCCTTCTTCGGACGGTGTGCCCATTCGTCAGGGAGCGTCTTGTTGGCAGCCGTGCGGAGAACAGCCTTGGTGTCGCTGCCGTCGATCTTGTAGGAAGCCGGGAGCATCTGCGCCTCCGCCATCACTTCCTTGTCGAGGTAGGGAACGCGAAGCTCGAGCGAATGTGCCATCGACATTTTGTCCGCCTTGAGCAGAATATCGCCGGGCAGCCACAGATTCATGTCGAGGTACTGCTTCTTTTCCAGCTCCGACAGACCCTTCACGCGGTCGTAAATGGGACGGGTGATGTCGTGTACGGCGGGGCCTTTTTTATACTTCTCATTCAGAATCGCCAGAGCCTCGTTTTCGGGGAATACCAGCGCCTGACCGATGAAGTAATCCTCCGGCACGCCGCTGTTCTTGATGATGAAGTCGTGACCCTTGAAATAGGGCAGTCTCTTGGCAACTCCCGCGGCACCGCGTCTGAGGAAACCGGGGATTTTCTTGTATTTTGCTGCCAGTCCGCGTTCATCGTACCATTCGTAGCCCGCCCAGATTTCGTCCGCACCTTCGCCGGAGAGCACAACGGTGACATGTTCCGCCGCCAGCTTGGAGAGGAAGTACAGCGGCACGGAGGACGGATTGGACTGCGGCTCGTCCATGTGATACTGGATAGTCGCAAACGCGTCAAAGCATTCCTCGGCAGTCAGATGCTTGAGGAAATTCTGCACGCCGAGACGTTCGGAAAGCTCCTTCGCTTCGCTGGTCTCGTCGAATTTTTCGTAATTGAAGCCCACGGAGAAGGTGTCGTTGGGCATGAGGGTCGCAGTGATGTAGGAGGAATCCACGCCGCCGGACAGGAAGGAGCCGACCTTCACGTCGCTGATGCGGTGAGCGGCAACGGATTCGTGCACACGCGCGTCAATCTGATCCGCCGCTTCCTGATAGGAGAGGGAAGTCTTCTTCGAGAAATCCACGTCCCAGTAGCGGGTCTTCGTGAGTTTTCCGTTTTCCCATGTGAACCAGTGCGCCTGCGGGAGCTTGAAGGTATTCCTGAAGAAGGTCTCTTCCATCGACGAATACTGGAAGGTCAGGTAGGGACGGAGCGCGTTTTCGTTCACTTCCGGCTTGAATTCGGGATGCTCAAGGAAGGATTTGATCTCCGAGCCGAAAATCAGGTGACCGTTTGACGTAATTGTGTAGTAGAACGGCTTGATGCCGAAGGGGTCGCGCGCACCGTAAAGGGTGTTTTTCTTCGTGTCGCAGATGACGAACGCGAACATGCCGCGCAGTTTCGATGCAAGATCGGTGCCCCATTCCTCGTAGCCGTGGATGAGGGTTTCGGTGTCACATCTGGTTTTGAACACGTGTCCCTTTGCGATCAGCTCGTCGCGGAGCTGCATGAAGTTGTAGACCTCGCCGTTGTACACGATGACAACACTGCCGTCTTCGTTGTACATGGGCTGGGAGCCGTCGGATAAGTCGATGATGGAAAGTCTGCGGAAGCCGAGGGTCACAGCGGTGGCGTCATTTTCGCCGCTGAAATAGAATCCGCCGGAGTCGGGACCACGGTGAATGATCCG
>JAFTPW010000408.1:0-12999 GCA_017463075.1 Clostridia bacterium | reverse complement strand
GCTTCACGCCGATGCGGATCAGCTCGCCGCGCGAATCGGTGTCCCGCACGGAAACCTCGTCAGCGGCTGAAATCACCTTCGCCGTCAGCTTTTGATTGGACGCGTATGAAATCGGCCCGATGCCGTTGGCAAGTACCGCGACCTTCGTTTTCTGCATCTCAGCCGCGCGGATCACCCATGCGTAGTAGCTCAGGCTCCGCTTGCTTGTTTTATCCTGCAAAAGACTTCCGCCGCCGGAAATCAGGAGCTTTGATTTGCCGATGACGCGCCACACCTGAGGGAACCGGAACCGGCTGACGCATCTCAGACCTGTGCGCGGTGCATCCGCTCTCGGATTTTTCGTCAGCGCCGCGATTTTCACGCCGGGAATCTCCTTCGCCAGCGACGACGCAATGATGTCCAAAAGACTCTCGTCGCCGAGGTTGCCGAAGCCGTAGTACCCGCTCACGAGCACATCCGGCGCGCCGCAGAAGGGAACAGGAGACGCCAGAAGCTGCCCGTACATCTTCATGTAATCCTTCGCCATACGCGCGGCGGTGTAATTTTCTTCAATAAACCTGCGGTTGAACCGACCCATTTCGCGCAGTTTTTCCGGCTCTTCGTCAAGCAGCACGGACCGATCGCGCATCAGATCCGCCTCCGTTGCCTGTTCAAATCCGCGGCAGCAGAAATTCGTATTGACGGCGTCGGTGATCTTTGTTTCGTCGAAGATACCGAGCGAGCCCTGATTGCCCGCGCAGATGACCGGTTTTTCCGCCGCCATGGCTTCGAGGAGCGATCTCGACACGCCGACAAACACATCCGCCGCGGCGCAGTATTCGTTCGTATTGGACACCGCTCCCGTCACAGTCACCAGATTCCGCCCGAGTTTTTTGTTCACTTCGTCAGCCTTCGCGGTGATTGCGTCAAGCTCCGTACCGCCGCCGACGATGACGATATCGGTATCGGGATATTTTTCGGCGAGCTTGGGTGCGATATTGAGAATCCGGTACGCGGGATCGGCTCGGTCAGCGTCAAGGCGGCTCATGTAGACGACACGCCGGCGTGCGGGATCGAGATTCCACTGTTTCAGCACCGGAGAAGGATCGACATCGGGCGAAAACTTCACGCAATCGACGCCGTTGATGGTATAGTGGATCCGGTCGCGCGGGAAATTGTACTCGCTGACGAGGTAATCGCCGATGTCCTCGGAGACGCACATGACCCGCTCACCCCAGCGCGAAATCCGCCGCCACAGGGGATTGACGGAGAAATTGAGGTGCGCCGTGGTGACGAACCGGAATTTTCTGCCGCCTTCAAGCCGGATTCTGTCCCAGAGAAGTCCCGTAATGAACGCGGGAATCCGGGCGTGCGCATGAACGAGGTCGAAATCCCCTTCACGGATGAGTTTTTCGAGTCCGGAGTAGGCTTCCATCACCGCCGCCGGCTTTTTCGTATGCAGGGGCAGGGAAACGAGCCTGACGCCGAACTGTGCCGCTTCATCCGCGTAGACGCCGCCGAACGACGCGAGGGTGATATCGTGATTCAGCCGCCGCAGTTCCCGGCACAGCTCGAGGATATGGGTTTCCGCCCCGCCGATGTTCATGGACATGGTCACCATCAGGATTTTCATGGGAATTTTCGCTCCTCTGGAATGGTTATTTGGCTTACAGCCGGTTGAGTTTTCCTAAAGCGTTAGGAATATATTGTAGAAAAGCTCCGCTTTTCAATTGGATTTGTACGCCTGCGCGGCGGGCGCGAGAACCCTCCACAGCCGGGCTCTCGATTCGGCTGCCAGGAGTGCCTGGACCCAATGCCTCCGGCGGGCAGGGGATTTACAACGTGTAGCTGTCTTGTAAAGCGAACCCACTTTATCGTTTGCATCACTGGATTGCCCGGGTAAATTTCAGCCTGCGGCGCAAACGTGGCTGCTCTTATGGCGATGCTCCGGGACGCCACCCTTAACAAGCCTTCCCCGTGCACTCGCTTCAAGTTTCAACTGCACAAACGCAGCCGGGGAAGGTGAATGAGGCGGGCGTTTTCCTGCGGCGCAAGCCTGGATTTAACTTACGTCTTATTCCGGTTCGTCTTGGGTTTGCGGTTATCGAACTTCTTCCCGTGGTTCTGCTGGGGATTCTTGCCGTACCCCTTATTTTTTGCCGGATGTCCGTCATTCCGGGACGGTTTCGCAAGCTTCTGCGGCTGATTTTTCCCGGACGCGGATTTTGCACCGGGTTTGCCGTTCGGCTTGTCTCCGGTCTTCTTCGGGACAGCATTTCTCGGGATTCCGAGGAGTTCTCTCAGATCCGCCTGACCTTCTTCGGTGCAATAGTTCATCGCTTCGTAGATCTTGCGTCTGTTCTCAGGCTTGCGCCACTGAAGAAGTGCTCTTTGCAGCTGTTTTTCGTGATAATCCGTCGCGGTATAGACCTTCTTTCCCGTGAACGGATCGATGCCGGTATAATACATCACCGTCGACGCGGTACCGGGAGTGGGGTAGAAGTCCTGCACCTGCTCGGGAGCGAGTCCGATTTTCTTCGTGTACAGCGCGAGTCTTGCGGCGTCATCCATGGTACTGCCGGGATGGCTCGACATCAGGTACGGCACGAGATACTGCTCCTTGCCGCAGGACGCCGAGAGATTCATATACTTTTCGCGGAATTTATCGTACACCTCGATACCCGGCTTGCCCATATGCGAGAGCACGTTCGGTGAGCAATGCTCGGGCGCGACCTTGAGCTGACCGCTGACGTGATCCTGCACGAGCTTTTTGAAGAACGCGTCGTTTTTGTCCGCGAGCATGTAGTCGAACCGGATCCCGGAGCGGATGAAGACCTTCTTCACCTTCGGCACGGCTTCAATCTGCCTGAGAAGCTCGATATACTCGCTGTGATCCGCCTTGAGATTCGGGCACGGCTTCGGGAACAGGCACCGCTTATTCGGACAGACGCCTTTTTCGATCTGTTTATCGCACGCAGGCTTCCGGAAATTCGCAGTCGGACCGCCGACGTCGTGGATGTATCCCTTGAAATCGGGCATTTTCGCGATGATTTCGGCTTCCTTCACGCACGATTCGATGCTCCTCGACCGCACGGCACGTCCCTGATGGAACGCGAGCGCGCAGAAATTGCATCCGCCGAAGCATCCGCGGTTATGCGTGATCGAAAATTTGACTTCCGTAATCGCAGGAACGCCGCCCATTTCCTCGTACATGGGGTGGTAGGTGCGCATGTAGGGCAGGGAATAGACGCGGTCAAGCTCGGCCTGTTCCAGCGGCGGCTGAGGCGGGTTGACCACGAGCATGCGGTCGTCATAGTATTCGACAATCGCCTTGCCGGATATACCGTCGTTGTTCCAATACTGGGTCTTGAACGCCTTCGCGTAGGCGGATTTGTCCTCTTTCAGCTCATCGTACGTGTAGCCGTTGGGCTGATCGTACTCATCGACGCCTTCCGCGCATTCGAACGCGATTTTATCCCCGGGTTTGCCGAGATACGCAGTCCCGCGCACGTCCCGGATCTTCTTCACGGGCACACCCTTGTCGAGCAGCTCCGCCAGACGCACGACGGTTCTCTCGCCCATGCCGTACATGAGAATATCGGCGCGGCAGTCCACGAGAATCGAGCGGCGAACCTTGTCGTCCCAGTAATCGTAGTGCGCGAACCGTCTCAAACTGGCCTCCAGACCACCTATGAGAATCGGAACGTCCCCGTACGCCTGCCGGATCTTGTTGCAGTACGTGATGACGGCGCGATCGGGGCGAAGTCCAGCCTTGCATCCGGGGCTGTAATAGTCCTCACTGCGGCGTTTCTTTGCGGCAGTGTAGTGCGCGACCATGGAATCAATATTGCCGGCGGAAACGAGAAATCCGAGCCGGGGTCTGCCGAACTTCTTGAAATCGTCGACGGTTCTCCAGTCGGGCTGACAGAGCATTGCAACCGTGAAGCCCCTGTCCTCGAGCACGCGTCCGATGATCGCCGCACCGAACGACGGGTGATCCACGTACGCATCGCCGTTGACGTAGACAAAATCCGGCTGACCGTTCAGTTCCTCGGGCGATACCGGGAGAAATCCTGTTGTATTCATCATAAAATCCTCTTATTCTGATTTTCAGCAAAACGAACGCCGTGAGCAGAGAATCCCACGGCGTATCGGTTCAAACGTTGGTTCAGTCTTTTGCGATTCCGAGATCGTTTTCGATCCATGCCACACGGTTGTTCAGCCATTCGACAAAGTAGTCCACGTGCTCGGGGTAGGTCTTGAGCGCATCCACCTTGGGCAGACTGCGCCACTGTCTCGAGCCGAGGAAGCCGTCCCAGCGCTCGTAGTTGAGATCAATGTCCGCCTTGTAGGTGTCCGCGATTTCGTACAGCATATCCGGGATGCCGTGGATGTAGTCGTAGTGTTCCATCCAGGATTCCTTCACGAGCGCGCGGAACTGTTCGTTCCTGATGAGCTTTTCGTACCATGTATGCGGAGATGCCGCGGAGTAGCCTTTGTAGTTGTCGCCGCCGTGCTCGGAAACGCCTGCCGCCTGGTCATAGTCCCAGAGAGGACCGAGACAAAGCTTTCCGCCGGGTTCCTTGTAGGCGAAGAAGCAGTAGCCCATGTCGCCCGCGAGGATGTACTGCGTGCAGATGAAGCTGTCAACGAAGGTCTGGATGTCGACCAGCTCGCAGAGGGTTTCGAAATCGTCACCCGCGATGGCTTTTTGAACCTCGTCGACATAATTCTTGATGTAGTTGTACTGCGCCTCGGTTGTCACATTCGATTCAGGGCTCTTGATGACGACTGCGGGGATGGAGACGCGCTTGACGGATCTGGCATTGAACACCCAGTCGCCCCAACCGCCGGCACCGCCGATTTCAAGGAGGAATCCGGTGTCTTCGGGCGCGGTGGGATTGCCGTTTTCATCGATGCCGTCGCCGATCTCGACGCGGTTCTTGCCTTCCTCAACCTGTTCGACCGCGAGGTAGAGTCCGAGGTATTCGTCGTTGAGGTAGACGTGCACGAATTCGCAGTCCGTGGTGTATTTGCAGCCTTCAAACTGCTGTGCCATGCGGTACACGGTCAGGTTGCGGAGCATCGCCATGTCAACCGTATTCGCGAGAAGGACCCAGTCGCGGGCTTTTCCCATGCCGAACAGGTCGATTTTGTCGTCGAACTTGAGACGGTACGGCTTCTTTTCGTAGTATTCCCACGTGGAGTTGCCGCGGCCGCGGATCTGCGCTTTCAGACCGGTGCGGCTGTATTTATCCTCGGCGGATTCGATATTGACGGTGCATCTGACGTATTCCCACTTGTTCACACCGTTGTCTTTGGCGTCGATGTAGATGACGGGTGCGGCGAGATCCCCGTGAAGGGAAGTGGGCGTCACCATATTTGCATAAACCTGCATGTCACCCGTCACGATCGTCACGCCGGGATGATACGCGACGGTGCACGCTTCATCGAGGTACCAGCCCTCGAGCTTGTAGGTTTCGTGTCTGATTTCGGGAACGGTATCGAGCGTTTCGCCGTAGGTCACCGTGAACGCGGAATCTCCCACAATCCTGCCCTGATTTGTCGAGAACGTGACAACATGTTCGGCGGGAATCCAGTTGGCGTAGACGGTCATGCTCTTCTCAAGCGGATCGCCGTCGTAGCGGGAGGTAAAGGTTTCGTCGGTGTACCAGCCCTCGAGGACAAAGCCCTCGTAACTCAGCTCACCCGCAAGCGGCGGCAGAGTTTTCTCACCCTTCGGGACGATCTGCGTTTCAACAGCGGGGCCGCCCATGGAATCGAAGGACAGACGCGGGTGAGACGCGTACCAGAAGCCGTAGAGAACGAGCAGAACGGCGCACAGAGCAAACACCGTCATCCACGCGGGATTCTCTTTGAAGAAGTTGGATTTATTGGACATGAAAGCAGCTCCATAAAGATTCATATACACTGTTAATTATAACATATCCGCCAAATGAAGTCAACGGGATTTTCGAATGTTCAACATTATTCACAATTGCGCGACAAAAAAGGAAAAGACCCATGGTAATAGGCCCATGGGTCTTTGTATCTTAAAGTTTATAAGGTTACTTTAAAGATGAATTACTTGAGGTCAGCCTTTGCTACTACGTTAGCAAATTCGCCGTAGGAGGATTCGTACTTTTCAAGACCGGAGATACCGAAGATAACTTCGTCAGCTTCGTATCTACCACCAACGGTGAGGG
This sequence comes from Clostridia bacterium, assembly GCA_017463075.1. Classification (GTDB taxonomy): domain Bacteria; phylum Bacillota; class Clostridia; order Oscillospirales; family CAG-272; genus UMGS1696. The sequence continues at coordinate 6,814 of JAFTPW010000408.1, read as the reverse complement.
AGCAAACAGTCTTGAAGTTGTTGGTGAATTCAACAACGAAGTACTGGTTCTTATCAGTGAGAACAAATTCAACAGGAATGGTTACAGACTTGATAAGGTTGCAGATGTCTTCGGTGTCGTGATCTTCGTAAACTTCTACTTCGATGGACTTGCCGTAAACGGGTTCGTCATCAACAGTGCAGTTCCAGTCTTCGAAGTCGCAGTCACCTGCGTTGCCGAAGTAGTAGGACTTGTTTTCGATAGCCTGGTGGGTTTCGCCTTCAACAGCAGCACCAGCGAAGGTTACGGTGATAGCGTTAACAGTAGCACCAGTGATGTCGCCATCGGTGGTGGTAACAGTTACGTCAGCAACAGTGTCGATGTAAGCATCGAGAGTTTCTGCATCGGGAGTGATAACATTCTTGGAAGCTACGCCGCCTTCGATGTCAGCACCGCCGGTTACGGAAACAGCGTTCTTGAATACGTAGATGGTAGCAACACCGTCGTCAAGGTCGAGAGCGTAGAAGCCGGAAACTTCAACAGTATCAGCATCTTCGTCGAGCTTAGCGAGGTCGTCCTTATCGAAGCCTTCTTCGATATCGGTGATGATAACGTCACCCTTCTTGTTGGTGTCGAGGGTTACAAGGCAGATATCCTTGATGGATACGAGATCCTTCCAAGCCTTGGAGTAGCCGAGGAGGTCGTAAACAGGCTTGCCATTGATTACGTATTCTTCGATTGCGTCTGCGGTAGCATCAGCAGTGAAGCCAGTCTTGAGGGTGATGTCGCCGATAACAACGTCAGCGAACTGACCAGCGATGGAAGCTCTGAGAGTTTCAGTGATCTTGCCTTCTTCGTCAGCTTCACCAGCAACAGCCTTCTTGTCATAAACGAGCTTGCCGCCGTTGAGACCATAGAGGTAACCTTCCTTGAGGTCGAGGTTACGAACGTCTACAGTTTCGTAGTTAGCGGTTGCGAAGTTGAATACTTCAACAACGTATTCGGAAGCGCCGAGGAGGTACCAGTCTTCGTCAGCAGCGTAAGCGCCGTCGAAGGAAGCGGACCAGTAACGGTCGTTAACGAGAGCAACGAGACCGGTAGCAGCAGTAGCCTTATTGAAAGCACCTTCTGCAATTTCAGGGTCAACGAGAACGATAGCGCCGGAGATGGGAAGCTTGTCACCAACAGCGTAGTCACCAGTAGCGAGCTTGCCGGTGTAAACTACAACTACATCTTCGCCCTTCTTAACGTCAGCGTCAGTGTCGATAAAGATGTAAGTTCTGGAATCGTTAGCAACCTTGTCGGTGCCGAGAACGATCTTGCCCTTGTCAGCAAGGAGCTTTGCGTCGGTAGCGTCTACAACGTAGTCTTCCTTAATGTCAACCTTTTCGTCGATCCAGTCAGCATATTCGCCGTCTTCGTCGAGAACGAGCTGAACATTGAGAGCGCCGAATTCGTCAACAGAGGATACGAAGTAAACAGTGCCTTCGCCGAAGGTAGCGTCTACCTTTTCTTCGGTGAGGTAGTAGAAGAGGTCGCCGGTGTATGCGTTGTTAACAGTGGAGATGCGAACGGAGGTAAGAGCCTTAACTTCGTCAGCATTGATCTGGTAACCGTCTGCAACGAGGTAACCGTCGGAGGAAACGCCTGCGTAACGTTCAACAACGAAGAATGCTTCGGTGTCAGCTACGGGAACGATTTCCATGTGAACGATTTCGCCGTCGAGAACTACGATTTCAACGTACTGGTTGAACCAGTCGCGGAGATCGTCGGAGTAAGCCATCTTGTAGGATGCCTTGCCGTCCTTGGTAACGTTGATGAGAGCGTTGCCAGCGAGGTTGTCGTAGTTGAAGTAGTAATCAACACCGTTGATGCGAACGGTTTCCTTGTCGATGTCGTATGCACGAACCATGCCGGAGGTGATGTAGTCATCTTCGGTAGCGTATTCAGTGCCAACTTCGCCGATGTACTTAACGATCTTGATTTCGCCGGTCTGTGCATCTGCGGAGTAGATTACGTAACCGTCGAGAACTTCGCCGTCTTCGGTAACGTTAGCTGCAAAGTTGGGGTTGATCCATGCAGTGTTGTGGGTCTTGAACCATTCCTTAGCATGGTCGCAGTCAGTCTTGTTGAGAGCGAGAGGAATATTTACGTCTGCGGGCTTGCCAACAATTTCAACAACCTTGGTCATGTTGAATACGTTGGTGATGGAGTAGGAAGCGATATTCTTGTTGTGAGCGTCGCAAACAGTCATGGTAGAAGTTGCGTCGAACCAACCAAGTCTGTATTCTTCGAAGATACCGTAGTACTTGCCTTCAACAGCGAATACGTCGAGGGAAGCATATGCGGAAGCAGTCTTAACTTCCTTGGGAGCCTTAACAGCAGCGAAGCCCTTGCTCATGTCGAGGGTAGCATCGCCAACCTTGATTTCTTCGATAGCCTTGAGAAGGTCAGCTTCGTCCTTAGCATCCATGTACTTGATGCCGAGCTTGCCTTCGTAGAGTTCTTCGAGCTGGTAGTAGCCGCCTACAACGTCATTGTAGTACCAGAGAGTGTCAACGATTTCAACGTAGGAGTATTCTTCGCCGTTTTCGTCTTCAGCAGTCTTGGTTTCGTAAACAACGATGTCGTCAGTAGCGAAGTCGATACCGATTCTCTTGTTGGAGTCGCCGATAGCAACGATGCCGCCGAGAGCGTCAATAACGATGAGTTCCTTACCAGCGTCGGTGCCGAGCCAGTTGGAGGTTTCGGAGTACTTGGTAACGAGCTTGTAATCGCCAGCGATTTCAGTTTCGCCTTCTGCGTTCCAGAGGGTTTCAACATAGTTGGACTTAACGTCGATGATGTCAACGATGTTGGTGAGACCGTCTTCGTTCATTTCGAAGAGAACGTCGTAGGAAGCGCCGATAGCGAGAACGTCTTCATATGCGGTAGCGTCGAGACCGAAGTATGCAGCGTCTGCATAGTAAACGGTTTCAGCGAGTTCGCCGTCTTCAACGATCTGGAAGCCGAGGAAGCCAGCAGCTGCCTTCTTAGCGTCAACGAGAACGTCCTTGGAAGTAGCAGTGATAACTACAGTTTCCCAGCCGAATTCGTTGAAGTTCTTAGCAGCGAGAGTACCACCGTTCTTGGTGGGAGCCATGAGTGCGTTGTAAATGATCTGAGCAGCTACGCCACGTGCGATGGGAGTGGTGTAAGCTACGTCTTCGATACCTTCAGTCAGACCAAGTTCGATAGCCTTGGTGATGTTGCCCCAAGGATAGGAAAGGTTGGTGTAGCCGAGGGTACGAACTGCCATGGTCAGAGCGTCCTGATAGGTAACCTGAGCTTCAGGAGCGAATCTGTTGTCGCCAACACCCTTGATGATGCCGTTTTCGTCAGCATAGGTGAGAGCGCCGATAACATTGCTTGCACCGGAACCTTCAAGGTCGGTGTAGGGAGTGTAGTTGGTAGTAGCCCATGCGGAGTCTTCTACCCAACCAGTGGAAATACGGGATACGAACAGGGCCATTTCATAACGCTTTACAGCCTTTTCAGCGCCCAGTTCGCCGTCACCAAGTCCGTTGATGATGTGGTAAGCCTTCAGGTAGGTGAGGGCTTCATCATAAGGACCAGCAACAGTTTCTTCTTCTACAACGTCTTCGATTACTGCGGTTGCTTCAACGTCTTCAGCAATAACTGCTGCTTCGTCTGCGAATGCAACGGATGCAGTGGAAAGAGACATGAGAAGAGCCAGAATCAGAGAAAGAGTCTTCTTCATCTTTTCTGTAGCTCCTTATAAAAATGTAATGATTTTTTCTAGGGACTGAAAAGACGCCTATTCGCCTTCCCGACCCTGCGAGCATATCTTACCATATCCAGAATTTTTTTGCAAGAGTTATAACCGAGATGTAATATAAGTGAAATATTAAAGCCTATTTAAAATTACAGCGCCGCGTTTTTGTGTCACATTCCCGCAATCATTGCCTCCGCATCAAAGTTTGTCTTGCATTTTCCAATGTTTTGTCGTATAATAACTATAATTGTATCTGACTGAAAAGGTGAACAATGCGTTATCAAGCGATTCTGAAACTCTTCCTTATCATAATAGCGGCATTCCTCTTCACGCTCGCCGTCTCCGCTGAAAATCCCGTCATCGTCATCGACGCGGGTCACGGCGGTTACGACGGCGGTACGGCGCAGGGTGTCCGCACGGAAAAGGAATACAACCTCCTGCTCTCGACGTATCTTTACGACGAGCTGACCGCGGACGGCAGGTTCGATGTGTACATGACCCGCACAAGCGACGTGTATCTGAAATATCTCCCGCGCGTCCTCGTCGGGCTTGAAGCAAACGCCGACCTCATTCTCTCCCTGCACTGCAACAGCAACCCGGAATCCTACCCCAACGGCAACATGGCGTACGTGACCGTCATCGACAAATTCGCGGCGTGGGATCTTGCGGGACGGCTCCTGGACGGAATTACATCCTCCGTCGGCATCCGGTGCGGCTCCGTTGAAGTGCGTGAGGACACCGGCGACTCCCTCGGCGTCTACTACTGGGACAGCGAACGCCAGTGGGACATGCCCGCCGCGTGGAAGTACGGTCAGAAGAGTGACTACTACTCCATCAACACGTGGGCGTCCAAGTTCGGGATCCCGTCCATCATCGTCGAGCACGGCTACCTCTCCAACCCGGACGACGCCGCCATCATCGACAGGGACGAAAATCTCCGCGCCATGGCGAAAGCGGAAGCACAGGCGCTCATCGACTACTACTACGGCCACGAGCATCAGTTTTCCGCCGTCACCACGGACTATCCGTCAAGCTGTACCCTCGCCGGCACCCAATCCTCCCGGTGCAGCATCTGCGGACTGAAGACCGGCACCACGACGCTCTCCGCCAATCCCGACGGACATTTCTGGCGTCAGACCGCATCCGCTGCGGCGACCTGTACAACCGACGGATACATCCAGTACATCTGCCAGATTTCCTTCAACCTCAACGACAAGGGCTACCCCTGCGACGTTCACGAATACACCGAAACCATCCCGGCGACGGGGCACAGTTATCAGGTCATCGAGGACACGGCGGCATCGCACGGTCACGACGGACGGTTTTTGCAGAGATGCGCGAACTGCGGTGACGAAATCGAGGAAATCCGCCCCGGCGAGCCGCATACATACGAAATTTCCGCCGAGAACGCACCCACCTGCACCGAAGACGGCGGCGTAACCTACACCTGCACGCGATGCTCCGACAGCTACACGGAAACCGAGCCCGCACCCGGACACACATGGACCGTAACCGAATCCGTGGACGCCACCGACACCGCCGACGGGTACGTGAAATCCGTCTGTGACACCTGCGGCGAGACGAAAACCGACGAGATCCACCGCTGTCAGCACGAGTTCACCGTGACGGAGACGCCCGCGGACTGCGAAAACAACGGCAAAACCGAATCCGTGTGCTCCCTCTGCGGCTATGTGAAGACGGAGGTCATCAAGTCGCCCGGACATAACTGGGTCACCCAGATGAGCACCGGTGCGTCGTGCGAGAAGGAAGGCTTCCGCCGCGAAAAATGCTCGGTCTGCGGAGAGACTCAGACGAAGACCATCGCCGCACTCGGACACACTTATATATTAAAGGAAGAAAAAGACGGGCTCGAGTACCATGTCTGCACCGCATGCGGCAGTGAAATCACGAAGGAACCCGAGCGCCGCGCCATCTCCGGCATCTTCAAAAACCCCGTCGCCATCGCCATCATCGCAATCATTGCCGTACAGTTTGCCGCCGTTGCAGTGATCCTCGTGAGATCGCACAAGACCCGCAGCCGGAAGCACGATTTCGCCATGTTCGATGAAGACGAAGCCCCGGCGAAGGATAAAGTGAAGAAGTGAAAAAATGACTGCATATCCCGGGATTATCCCACGGACGTGCAGTCATTTTTGTTTGTCGGTTTATCCCACGGTTTCGAGAACCGCTTCGATGCGTTCGATCACCTCATCATGATCCGCACCATACACACGGAGATGATACACCGCGTCATTCAGCTTGTAGAGTGCGTGTCCCACCATACCGCCTTCTCTGCTATCGGCAACGGCAACGCTTACAGGGGTACCATCGGGAAGTGCGTATTCACCCATCACAGGTTCGCCGGCAGTCCCGATCACAGCCGCACTTCCGCGCAGATAGACGTTCATGGAAGCATCCCGTTCATCCTCCGCCACAACCTGAAGCTCAATCGACACCGCAGCGCCATCCGCACCGACAGCCCAGAGCCGGTACAGGGACGCCCCATCCGCTATTGCATCCGGCAGGTACAGAGGCATATCGAGGAACGTCTCCATCTCCTCCTGCACGGCGGTTTCGTAGAGAGCTGCTTCTTCACCGGGCGTGAACACATACGGAGCGATGTTTTCCAGTGCCTTCTCACTCAGCGGAACATCAACTTCCTCGTCCAGATGGAACCCGGTCGGATTGACAATAACGCCGTCCTCATTTTTTATGCGGATTCTGCCGCCGCTGTTCAGTTTCAGCATTCCGCCCGCCGCCGCACCGACCGTGATTCCGAGCAGTGCAATCATCGCCGCCATCACAATCACCGCCGCAGGCTTCATCCGACGCCTCGGATGTTCAGAGTTTTCACGCTTTGCTGCTTTCATAATATCCTCCTTCATATCGGGAATTTCCATTGCGAAAAATTCTTCTTTCAGTCTCTCGTCATTCATACGTATAAACTGCCTTTCTGCGAAAAGGCATCGACGGGGTTATGAAACCGTAGGTGCTTTTCGCTTTTTGTTAATAAATTAGTGGTAAAATAGAGTCAAGAACCGGCAAACTACAGAACCCGTG
>JAFTPW010000407.1:0-4367 GCA_017463075.1 Clostridia bacterium | reverse complement strand
GGCTCGTGCAACCATGATCGACCAGTCCAGAGACGCCGTAAACATCATCATCGAAAATGCGAAGAAGACCCACCTGTTCGAAAAGTGCCGTATTTCCGCAGCGGACTACACCTCCTTCATCCGCGGTGCGGCAGGACGTGAGCAGTACGATGTGATCTTCCTCGATCCGCCCTACAACACCGGACTCCTGCCCGCAGCACTCAAGGCTCTCGCCGACGCGGATCTGTGCGCACCCGGCTCCACCATTGTGTGCGAAACCGACTGCGACATTCCGATCAAGGCGACCCGCGCGCGCAAGGACGAAGAAATCGCGGCGGAATATGTCCTGAACGATGTGTTCGGCGGCAGTGAAGAGCTTGCGGCAAGATATGAGGTTCTCAAGTCCAATCTCTACGGCCGCACCAGAATCACACTGCTCGCTCCCAAAAAGTAATGGCACGCGCGATCATCACGGGCAGCTTCGACCCTGTCACATCGGGGCATGAAAACCTGATCCGCCGCGCATCTCCTCTGTTTGAGGAAGTGACCGTCGTCATTCTCGCGAACACGGAGAAAAAAAGCGGACTGTTCGATCCCGCTGACCGTCTCGCCATGGTGCAGGCATGCATCGACGCCACCGGACTCACCAACGTAAAGGCAATCCTCTACGGCGGGCTGACTTCCGATGCGGCGCATGAACTCGGTGCGGACTACATCATCCGGGGAGCGCGGAATGCCACGGATTTTGACTACGAATACAACCTTTCCCTCATCATGAAGCGGTTCGATCCGGCGTTTGAAACGATCATTCTGCCGACCGACCCGACGCTTTCCATGATTTCCTCCACGTATGTGCGGGATCTTCTGAAATACGGCTGTGAGCTGGGTGACGCCGTCCCCGAAGCATGCCGGGAAATGATGCGGGAGATTTACAACAATCGATAAACACAAAAAAGGCACTCCGTTGATGGAATGCCTTTCTTTTTTCGGTTATTTCAATCAGCCGTTGATTGCCTTGAAGATCTGACCGAGAACGATCTTATCCCAGTCGATATCATTTACGGTAACCTTGTCTTCGCTGATGCCGTTCTTGTACAGATTGTACTTCTTGAGGATGTCAACGATGTCGTCCTTGTCACCGTAAGCCTGCTTGAGCAGATCGGTGTAGCTGAGAAGTTCGCCGGTGATGATCTGGGTGTCTTCGCCCTTTTCGTTGATCGCGTCGATCTTCTTGATAACGGGAATCATCGGACCGTCGTCTTCCACCTTGATCCAGCCTGCGATGTAGGAGTAGTAGTCGATCACAACGTCAGTGGTGCCCCAGCCGTTGACGATGATGCCGTCGTTGGTGGTGGTCCAGTAACCGTCGTAAACGTAGTTCTTGTAGCTGCCCACGAAGAGGAGCGCTTCGCCGTACAGGTTGGGATTGGACTTGGAGTATGCACGGACTACAACGGGACCGTTTCCGTTTGCGGTAACAATACCGGTCTTCTTGCCGACAGTCGCGTTTTCTTCGCCGAATCTGACGGTGTAGTTGATGTCGTCATAGGTCTTGCCGTCGGAACCGGTTACGGTGAGGGTTGCAGTTTCGCCCTTGGAGAGCTGCCATGCGGATGCGTCAACCTTGAGGTATGCGGCTTCCTTCTTGGAGTCGGTGAGGCGGGTGAGAACGTTTACCTTGATGCAGAAGTAGGGAATGCCTGCGCTGCTGCATACATAGAGTTCAGCGGAACCGTGGGTACCTGCAACGATCTTGCCTTCCTTGTAGTCGTAGTAAGCAACTTCGGGATCGGAAGAGATGAAGTATGCGCCGGAGTCGAAGGTTCTGGTGTCGCCGGATCTGAGGGTGATGCTGTAAGTGTTGTCTTCGAAGTAGTCGCTGAAGTATTCGCGTGCTTCTTCGGAGGTGTAGTACTTGCCGCCGAGGATGGTGGTGGTACCGGGAATTACGGTGTAAGAGGGCTTTACAACGGTGCCGGGCTTTACAGTAACCACGGGCTTGGTTGCGATCACGAGCTTCTTGTCGGATTCAACGTAGAGATTGCTGCCTTCCTGTACGGGAACGTAGGTGGTTACGTATTCGTACGTGGGCTTGAGGGGCTTGCAGGAAGGAAGATAAACGTGCTTGTCGTCGTCATCTTCTTCGTCTTCGCGGCATTCGGTGTGATAATACTTGCCGCTGAGCTTGACATAATCTTCGTCACCCCAGATGAGGGATTCGCAGATTTCGCATTCGTTATAATCCTTGATGCCGGGAAGGAACTTGATAACGTCAGCCGCGGAAACAGCGGAGACAGCAGAACCGGCAACGGTAATGGCAGCGAGAAGCATGGACGCTGCTCTGGTGAGTCTATTCATTCGATACCTCCTGAATGTGATAATGAGATGATTATACGACATAATTATATCGCCTCCGTTTCGCATTGTCAAGTATTTTTTGGCTAATTTTATCTTTTTGTCGAAAATTTGCAATTGCTTCACAAACTTTCCGCCGGAAGGAAAACCATGCAGGGATTTTTCCGAATGTTTACCGTTTATCCGTTGCACATCCTGTGATTTTATGATATGATACCAATATGAAACTATGACGCAAAGAATCGGACTTGATTAATATGAAGAAAACATTTTTGAAGCATGGCGGATGCGTGATGCCCGTCTACTCCGCGGAGACTGTCATCGTGGGAAGCGGTGCGGCTGCGCTCAATGCGGCACTCTGCTGTCACGCAAAAACGGACACCGTTGTGGTCACCGAAGGCATGAACATGGGCACCTCCCGCAACACGGGCTCGGACAAGCAGACCTACTACAAGCTCTCGACCGGGCTGACCACACCCGACTGCGCGGCGGACATGGCACAGGACTACCTCCGCGGCGGCTCCATGCACGGGGATCTTGCCCTCGTAGAAGCGGCGGGTTCCCTCGGCGGATTTTTTAAACTGGTGTCCCTCGGCGTTCCCTTCCCGCATGACCGCTACGGCGAATACACCGGCTACCGCACCGACCACGATGCCAGAATGCGTGCAGCATCCTGCGGGCCGCTGACGTCGAAATACATGACCGAAGCGCTGGAATCCGCATGCCGCACTGCCGGAGTCCGCTTTTTCGACGGTTACCGCGCTGTCCGTGTTCTGACGGAAGACAGCACCGCCGCCGGTATCCTGTGCATCAGCGAAAACGAGATCACCGACGAAAATCCCGCCGGACTTGCCGTTTTCCTCAGCGGAGCGACGGTCTGGGCAGTTGGCGGACCTTCTGCGGTGTATTACGGCTCGGTGTATCCCGAAAGCCAGAACTGTTCCCTCGGCGCACCGATGGCAGCAGGCGTCACGGCGTCCAACCTGACCGAATCGCAGTACGGCATTGCGTCGGTGAAGTTCCGCTGGAATCTGTCGGGATCGTATCAGCAGGTGCTCCCGCGCTACGTCTCCGTCGATCCGGACGGCACCGAGCACGAGTTTCTCGCGGACTTCCATCCCCATCTGATCTTCTCCAAAGGCTACGAATGGCCCTTTGACCCGGATAAAATCACGTCGAACAGCGGCTCCTCCCGCGTCGATCTGGCGGTTTACGGCGAAATCCAGCGCGGACGGCGGGTGTATCTCGATTTCATGCGCGACCCGGTTCAGCTTTCCTCCGGCATCACCGCAGAATCCGTCGGGCAGACCGCGTACGACTACCTCAGAAGCTCGGACTCCCTCGGTGACACGCCCGTGAAGCGTCTCCGTCAGATGAACGAGCGGGCATACCGGCTGTATCTCGACCACGGAATCGACCTTGAGCGCGAATATCTGGAGATTCAAGTGTCCGCTCAGCACCTCAACGGCGGTCTGGAATGCGGAATCTGGTACGAAAATCCCGTCATCCGCAATTTCTACCCGGTCGGGGAATGTGCAGGCGTCTTCGGCGTAAAGCGTCCCGGCGGCTCGGCACTCAACTCCACGCAGGTCAGCTCCTCCCGTGCATCCGAGCGGATCTGCGCACTCAAGGTTCAGGCGACGGACAAAATCCCCGGCGATGCCCTTGCATTTGCACAAAAGCTGACGTCTCTGCTCCGACCCGGCGGCAAAACGGTCGGTGAAATTCTCCGCGAACGTGAGGAAAACGCCAGACTCCACGACGCATGTGCCGCGTTCCTGCGCAAGCCTGAGGAAATCGGCGTACTGCTCGCAAAGACCCGGCAGGATATCGACAGATTCTTCACCGTACAGTCCGCTGACAGTCACCGTGCGCTCGTTCAGCTTGCAATCAGCTACGACGTGCTCCTGACGCGGTATGCCATGCTCTCCGCAATCTATCGCCGTGCGGTACTGAATATCACGCTGGATCGTCCTGTGGATCCCGCCAAATTCGGAGCATTCGGAAAAACGCAGGACTTCAGCTCCATTCCG
>JAFTPW010000406.1:0-9598 GCA_017463075.1 Clostridia bacterium | reverse complement strand
GATGCATACCCGCGTCGTGGAGCAGGCAGTCGCAAAGGTCGTAGTTGTAGAAAATTCCGCAGGCGGCGTAGAACTGGAGTCCGAACTCGTGCATATTGTAGCACCGGTAGTCCCCGCCGACCAGTCTGCCGTTTTCCGCGCTGTACCGGTAACCGCCGAAGCTGGCAAAGGATTTTTCGGGATTCTGACCGCGGAAGTCCTCGATTTCCCGCACGGCACCCCATGCAATGCCGTATTCGATGCTGTCGTGCGGAATTTTTTCAAGAAGCTCCCGGTAAGCCGATGCCGCTTCGTCCAGCTGACCGTTGTAGTTGAGCATCTGTGCCAGCTCGCATTCCAAGCCTCTCAGCATGTCGCGGTATCCGTGGGAACGTGCGTACGGAATCTGCACCTCGCGGATCACGCGGATGACTTCATCAATCTCCAGTGCCGCACGCTCTTCCGCAAGAACGGAGCCCATCGAATCCTCGTCGTCCAGCTCCTGTGCGAGGGATTTCAGCTGCGCGAGGTTCTCCGGTGTCCGCATCTCCGGAATGGACCAGTAGCCCTGAAAGAGCATCTTCAGAAGAAGCTCCTTTTTCCGTACGGATTCGGGCAAAGCGTCGATCTCGGCGTGGATTTTTTCATATTCCGTGCGGATATCGGCGGTATCGTGGCGGAAATACCGGTCCAGCCCGCGGATTCTGTCCATGATTTTTTCTGTCAGTTCAAAATTATCGTTTCTCATCGCTCCGTATTCCTTTCTCAGTTCCTCCCGTCCCCGGTTCAGGCGCCATTTCACCGTGCCCTCCGGCGATCCGGTCATCTCCGCAATCTCGCGCACCGAATAGCCTTCGAGATAGTGCAGACGGATGGCATCCCGCAGCGTCTCCGGCAGGCATTCCACGGCCTGTGTGAGGTCACTTCCGTCACTCACGGCGAGAATTCCGTCCTCTCCGAGCGCATCGCACAGCGCGTCATAGGACACGTCGTCCGGTTTCCGGGTTACGCAGTTTTTCGCGCGGTTCACGGCAATCCTGCAAAGCCACGGCGCAAATTTCGTCCGGTCACGCAGGTGATGCAGTCGGAGCCACGCGGTGATGAACGCCTCCTGTACGCAGTCCTCCGCCGCGTCACTGTCCCCGATGATGCGGTAAACGGCGGCAAGCGCGAGTCTCTGCGTACGGATGACCAGCTCCTCAAACGCACCGTCGTCCCCATCCGCGGCGGCCTTGACCAGTGCGGCGGTGTCCGTGATTTTGTATTCCATGGCGTTCCTCCTTTTGGTTGTATTTCGCAGCTGCTTGACTATAAGACACATTCTGCGGCACAAAGGTTGGCGGGCATGAGAAATTTTTCAGAAAAAAACGGACATCCCATCTGCACGACGACCGGATGCCCGTAGGATATGCGGTTACTGCGCCTGCTGCTCCCGGTACAGCTTTCGCGCGCGGACGAATGCAGCACACAGGCAGACGAACGAATAGAGCGAATAAATCAGATACGTGATCTGCTCGGGATTCTCCGCCATCATCGTGATGTACAGGCCAATGTTCAGCAGACTCGACGGGATCATGAGCGCGGTGTATTCAATGAAGGCGAACATGGTCAGGATGGAGTTGAGAATGCCGACGAGGGTGATGGTGCTGTCGAAAATGACGTACCCGGAGCCGACTGCCGTCAGAACCGCGGACATCGCACACCACACAATAAACATACCGCCGGCAAGAAGTCCTCTCTGCTTCCCTGTCATTTTCCGGAACACCGTCGATTTGCCCCACGGATTCTTCCGCCACTTCAGGAACGTGATGAGCTGGAGCGGACAGGAGAACAGGACGGCATACACCGCCGAGCCGTAGAGCTGATAATACACGTACACCAGCGCGTACAGGAGGGAGTTGAAGCCCCCGAGAAGGCTCGCGTAACGGCTGACCCGCGATTGCAGGAGGGAGATGACGAGCGAAATGTACAGGGGCAGAATCCGCAGGAACGACTGGCGGAACAATATGCCCGTGACGGTGATTCCCACAGCGGTGACAAGGAGGAGAATTTGCAGGATGTTCTGTCTGAGAAAGTCTTTGCGTTTCATGGATTGCCTCGGTTATTTTCTGTCCGGAATCCGGTCAAGCACCTTTTTGTACGGCATCAGCATACCCTCAGTCATCCTGCCGCCGAGCTTCTTTTTCAGCTTTTCGCTGGACATCATCGCACCGACTGCGTACATGCCGATCATGGTGCCGGGCTTTTTCTGCGGGAAATCGTACTGACCGTGCTCCTTGTAGAACCGGTGATCCGCCTTCATCATGCCCTGCATCAGCCAGATCAGGTCGCGGAAAATCTTCATGCCGCCCACGCCGTAGAAGTTCTGCGGAGGAACGTACCCGTGGTCAAGCGCCCAGCAGAGCGTTTTTGCCATTTTGTCGATTTCATGATCGGGGCTGACTTCATCGGTCGCCGTGCCCGCAAGGAAGTTCTGTCCGACCTCGGCGCGTCCTTCCACGATCATCTGCAAATTGAATTCCTTCGCGTACGGGCCGCTGATGAGGTATCCGACCGGCATTCCCATCGTCACGGTGCGGTGTCCGTTGCAGAACTGGCGGTCGTCGTACATCTTGAAGCGCGCGCCCATGGAGTGATCCTTCACCGTGAAGGCATACACAATGGCGTCCGCGGTCTGAAGATTGCTGCGCAGGAAATCATCGAATCCGTCGGTGTAGACGCACTTTCCGTCAGCGGCACAGTTGAAGCATCAGAGACATCCGCCGCGGAACGGGTATTCCCGGAGATTCACGACGCGCACGGCACGCTCACACACTGCCGCAAAGCGCGCAATCATGCTCCGCAGCTGGATATCCTCTTCGGCGTAATCCGCAACCACGACGATATCGCCCGGCTTTTCTTCAAAATTCACCGGAACGCTGACGGGCGCGGGTTCAAATTCGGGCTGTTTTTCCGGCAGTGCCTCGTACACGTCATTTTTCACGCACCAGACGGCGTAATTCCAGAAATCGCGCGCTTCTTTTCTGCCCTTTTCGGAAAGCAGGTCGTCCATGTCAGCGGAAAGCCCGCGGATGAACTTCATGCCCATATCCTGACAGTTGTCCTGAATATACCGGTGCGCGGTCACGTCGTAGAAATGCTTGGACGTCGTGATCTGAGTCGCAAATTTCCCGGACAGGTCAACACCGGACGCTTTCACCAGCTCAATGAACCGGTGAAGCTGGGACGGCGCGATAAAGGTATAGACCGGATACGAAAACAGGATCATGTCGGCACGTTCAAGCGCATCGCGGGCAGGCGAAAAATCGCGCTCCAGTGCCTTGATCCGCTGTCCGGCGTGAAGAATTTCGAAAGTATGATGACGGCAGCATTTGCCGATGTAATGCACGGTCTGTAAGGTGACGCTGTTCTCACCCTTGGGACTTCCGTTGATGACGAGAATGTTCATGTTCTGCTCCTCGGTGAATTATTTTACTGCCTTTATTATAGCCCATTCCGTCCGAAATTGCAAGACAGACAATCCGATTTATGCGGGCAGAACCGCGAATCCGTATCAGCGGAACAAATCCCGGTATTCTTCGGCGAGAAAATCGTCAAACACCTCCGTCTCAACCGTGAAAAACGGCGTTCCCATGTATCCGGGCGCAATTTCGTATTCGTCAAAGGGAATCATCAGGTTTCCGTCGGGCGTCAGGATGAAATCGTGCTCACCGTCGAGCGCAAGTCCGCCGAATCCGGCTTCATCCGGCTCGTACCAGTAGGTCAGATTCCCGTCCGCCGCCATTTCCGCACGCATTTGCCGAGTCAGAGCATCTTCCAGTGCGTCAATCCATCCGTCATCTTCAAACAAGTCTCCAAGCCGGATCTGCTGTCCGCTTTCCCGGTCGATGTGGTAATAGCGGTATGTCACAGCCGAGCCCGCCGCCGTTTCCGATATGCAGAGCCGCAGAGTGAACCACCGCTCCGTGTTCAGCACCGTATCGTAGGTGATGTTCAGTGATCCGTGTCCGTCCGGGCTGCTGATCTCCACTTCCTTGCAGAAGGCTTCCACAAGCATTTCGGTAAGCTCCGCGGTGTCCCGGTTGATCTCTTCCGCACCGTTCCCTTTTTCCTTTATCATAGGCACTTCGACATCCAGTTCATGTCCGCCGTCATCCAGAAAATACGACCGTACCGTGACCACGCGGACAAAATCGCCGATCAGCGGGACTTTCCCGAGCGTTTCGGCATAAGCGCTGCTCACATTCGGCAGAACAATCAGCATAGCAAAGATGAACACAGCCGCATATGCCGCAATCCGCCTCACATACAGTGCCGTCATCTGCCGTGCTCCCGTTTTTCCGCGCTCCGGGAGGGATGACAGCACCGCGTCCACCCGTTCCCGTGCACTGTCCGGAAGGTCACGGCGCTCCTCTGCCGCCAGTTTTTTCAAAGTTCTGTCAAATTCACTCATCTGTGAAAATCCTCCTCACTCAGCATCTCTTTCAGCTGTTTCCGCGCACGGTAGAGATACTGCCTCACCGTCACAGTCGGCACGCTCATGATCCGCGCGATGCTCTCCGTCGGCAGATCCTCGTAGTAGAACAGCGTCACCGCAGTCCGGTACGGCAGCTTCAGCCGGTTCACAGCCTCGCGCAGCACCAGCTTTTCCTCCGCATTTTCGCAGTCGTGCATCGGAATCTGTGCCGCTTCTTCCAGACACACCGTGTCATGCCGTTTCCGGATCATATCAACCGCTGTATTGTGAACAATCCGCAGAATCCATGTTTTGAACACCGTCACGTCCCGCAGTTCATTCAGCCGGGAATACGCTCTCAGAATACCGTCACCCATGGCGTCACAGGCGTCCGTTTCGTTCCGCAGAACCGCAAACGCCACGGAATACATCAGCCGCTCATACTCCCGGACGCGCTCGCCGAATTCGTCTCTGTCCATCAGTCCGCTCCTTTCACTGTCATTCATGTATCAGACGTTTCGGCAACACAAAAAGTTACAGCTTTTTCAATATTTTTCTCCGCAACCGCCGCAACCGATAGTTGAATTTTTCCAAGTACACCTCCATTGCAATGTGCCGCCGTCTCTGCTATAATGAAGCCAGTGATCACGAGCGAACCGGTTCCATCCCAAAAGCGAAAGGAACGAATCATGGAAAACATCAATCTCGGCGGAACCATCCGTCTTCTCCGAAAGAAAAAAGGCATCACGCAGGAAGCGCTCGCGCAGGCAATCGGCGTCAGTGCACAGGCGGTTTCCAAGTGGGAAATGAACGCGTCGTACCCGGATATGGCGCTGATTCCGGTACTGGCAGGGTATTTTGAAGTCACCCTCGACACCCTTTTCGGCTACGACATGGCGGAAGTGAAAAAGAGCATTCAGAACATCATCGACGGCGCGCGTCCGTATTTCTTCGACGACACTGCACGGTACGCGGAAACGATGAAAGCCGCGCTCAGAGACCATCCGGGCAATGAAGACCTGCTCTGTGCCCTGCTCGATGCGTACGAATACGACCTCAGAGAACGGAAAATCACCGATCATCTTGAGGATATGGTGGAATTATCCCTGAAAATCATCAGCGAAAGCGGGGATTTCGTGAAGGTCTGCTCCGTGAAGGACACCCTTGCGGCGGCGTATCTTGCCATGGACCGCTACGATGACGCGAAGGAAGTGCTTGAGAGTCTCCCGGACGCCTTTGACACCAAAGACGACGTGATGTCGTTCCGGCTGAAAGGCAAAGACAAAATGGACGCCTCGGTCTGGTCGCGGTGCCATCATCTCCAGAAGCTGTATCAGGCATGTCTCGAGGAAGGCGACTGCTGGCTCTCCGTCATCGGCACGGATCTGTACCCGAACTGCGACAAGGTCAGCGAAGCTCTGCGGTGCTACAACCGGGGTGAGGCCGTTCTGACCGCGTTCATTCTCGACGAATACGAGGGCGAGGACAAGTACATGTGGGCGGGCATGCAGACGTTCCACTACATCTTCCGTCAGCGCAAGGCGGCGTGCTATAAAAAAATGGGCAGAATCCCCGAATGCGAAGCGGAAATCGAGGCGGCGTATGAGATTGTGTCCACGTCGTGGCATGATTTTGAGGAATGCCGGGACGAAATCATGGGACCGTTCAACCGGTACCTGCGGGATTATGACCTCGGCGAGTATGTGAAGTGACAAAAGCCATCGTTTACCCTTGACAAAATTACATTAATCAAGTATAATATAATCGACAACACTTCAAATGTAATTTTTAAAAGGAGATACGGCGATGAAACGACGGTGGATTTTATGGATTCTTCTGCTCAGCGTATTTCTGACCGCCTGCACGGGAAACCAATCCGGAAGTGAGAAGCCGGTCAGCATCCGGGATGCGCTGCAAATCAGGGCGTACGCGTATCACCGGGAGACGAACAGCTACACACCGACAACGCTTGAACTGAACGAGCCGATTATCCTCCGCATGGGAGGCAGCGGTATGAACAACCTCAACCTCCAGTTCTGCTTCGAGGGCGGTGTCTGCGAGGTCACATCGGATGATGAGGACATCCAGCTCTCCATCGGCACGGACGGAAGCTACTGGGCAGAGGGCGATCTCGGAGACTACCGCACCTACGGCTTCTCGTTCACGGTCGGGCATGAGGGATATATAACCGCTTACCCGGTTGCAATTCACAAGGGCTGGTTTTCAAGCGGTGCACAGCCGGAGCTTGCCATGGAATACGATGCGACCCATTACACGCACAACGTCGGACGGGAGTATTACATAACCGTGAAGGCGAAGGACTTTGATACCACCATGATCACCGCACGGCTCAGACTGGTGCAGATCTCGGACAGCTACACGGCACAGGAAGACTACCGCGGCGACTTCACAATCGAGCTGATTTCCTACGAATACAGCGACATGTACGCCATCATGGAGGCGGAACAGTAAAAAATCAGGCGTACCCCTGTGTATCATGCACAAGGATACGCCTGTTTCGTTATAGGTACCGTACAGTCCGATGCCGTCGGGAGATTTCAGGCACGCCGCCCGCGTAAACCGGAATTTTCTTAAAAAATTCAATCCTATCGCATCTCCGTATCCGTTGTATTTTTCCTCATTATACCATGTCCCGTACACAAACACAATCCGATTTCCGAAATTTCACACAAAATTCCTTGACAAGCGGGCGCGATGTGTGTACAATAAAGCCATAAACACTCTGATTCAAAGGAGACAGAATTATGCAGGAACTGATCGCCGCCGCCAAGGTCGGTCAATGGGAAGAAGAAAGAGCGTGGGTCTGGTATGAGTCACAGCCGTGGATCCGCGGATGGTGCGGCTATCCCGCAAACTGCGTCAACCGCATCGCCATCTGGCAGGCATACAATCACGAAGAAGTCGCACAGCAGATCGACTACGAATTCGGCATCGCTGAGGAGCTCGGCTTCAACGCCGTCCGTGCCATCGTGCAGTTTGAGGCATGGTGCTTCGAACACGACTCCTTCATGGCGAATTTCGAGGAATACCTCACCCTCGCCGCAAAGCACGGCATCCGGGTCATGGTGTGTCTCGGCAACGACTGCACCGTACCGAAGAGCCGCTTCAAGCCCGTCGTATTCGGGGAACAGAAAGTGGACTGGGGCTATCACAGCGGTATCCGTCAGGGTCCGCACACCGGTGACTACAACGAACCCGGCTACTGCCTCCTCGATGAGCCGGAATACGAGGGCAAATACTACGACATGGTCGCGGAGCTGGCTGAAAAATACGGTCAGGACGACAGAATCCAGATCTGGGACGTATGGAACGAACCGGGCAACAGCAACCGCGGCATGATGAGTGCGAAGGCGATGGTGACCTTCTTCAAAATACTCCGCGAAAAGCACGTCAAGCATCACATCACCGCCGACGGATGGCGCATGTCCTCCTCCGTGTCGCAGGCATCCGAAATCGAAAAGCTCGCGATGGATCTCTCCGACGTCATCACATTCCACTACTACGGCCCGTACACGAACATGATTCCGCTGATCGAGGATCTCCGCGAAAAGTACGAACGTCCGATGCTCAACAACGAGTGGCTCAACCGTCTCTCCGACAACAATTACAAGGAAATTTTCCCGCTGTTCTACCTTCTCCGCATCGGCTCGTACAGCTGGGGTCTGATGCAGGGATAGTCCCAGACGTTCGAACCGTGGGGCGGCTATTTCCGCAGACCGGAGTTCATGGACGGCAGGCTCGATCTGACAAAGTGGCAGCACGACCTCTACCGCTTCAACGGCTACCCGTACGACCCGAACGAAATCAAGCTCATCAAAAAATACACCGCACTCGCCGACCGTCGGGATGAACATCTTCTGTAAAACAAATCAAGCCTCGGATTTTTCTCTCCGGGGCTTGTGTTTTTGTTAAGGCTTGCTCACGACCGATACCTCAATCGTGCAGTCGGGATTCATCACGTCCTCCTCCGTGAAGCAGGCGAAGAGAATCTCCTTCGCACCGCGGCGTTCCCGGTCGTAGGTGAGGTAAATCTTCCCGCCGCAGAAATCGCAGTCAGGGTAGGAAATATCGTTCCGGGTGTCGATGCACTTTTTGTATTTCCACGCTGCGCCGTCGTCGTCGGAGAGACAGATCGTCATGTTCCGGCGCACTTTTGCGTCA
Organism: Clostridia bacterium; assembly: GCA_017463075.1. Taxonomy (GTDB): domain Bacteria; phylum Bacillota; class Clostridia; order Oscillospirales; family CAG-272; genus UMGS1696. The sequence goes on along the minus strand of JAFTPW010000406.1, from coordinate 981 downwards.
TCGTTGATTACCAGCAGAACCCGTCCGCTCGGGGTGCGTGCAACATAGAACCGTGTGTCCGCGGCTGTGATTCCCGACGGATGTGCGTCCTCCCATGTCAGACCGTTGTCGCGCGATACCGTTTCCGCCAGCTCACCGAGTCCGGTTCTCGCAAACATCCGCACGGAGCCGTCCCGACGCTGATACGCCATGCCTTCGTCAAAGTACGTCGCCAGCTTCTTCACGCCGTAGTGACGCTCGACGGTTTTGCCTTCGTCGCGGGAGATACTGTATCCGTACTCGCCGTGCTCCTGGTCGTAGTTGAAGTACAGCCAGTCGCCGTTCTCGAGCACCGTCGGCTTGCAGCGCAGGAATCCGATGTCGTGGCACTTCGGCTCGGAGAACACGGGATCGTCGTCGTCCGGATTCTCGCAGACCGTCTCCCACATCGAGTGGGTGAAATCGCTGAACAGCCATCCGTCCACGGCGCACATCGGCTGACCGGGCTTGCCCTTCGGGATCACCTCCGGCGCGGGCTCGGTGTTGTTCTGCACCCAGAAAACGTGTAGTCTGCCTTTCGGATCGCACCAGAGCTGGATATCGAGCGCGTGCACCTGATTTTCCTTGCTCGACGGAATGACGAGAAGGGGACTTGACCACGTTTTCCCGCCGTCGTCACTGGTGACTAAGAGATTGTAGTTCTCCATGTGCGGTTCCGTTGTGCCGCCGGAATACCAGCCGAGGTAAATCCTGCCTCCCGGTGTGACGGCAATGGTCGGGCATCCCTGAAACTGCCGGATCCCTTCGTCGTACCGCGCGTCCGTGGGTCTGTACAGCAGGTCACATGCCTTCACGCGTGCATTTTTCATATGTATAAACTGCCTTTCTGCGAAAAGGCATCGACGGGGTTATGAAACCGTAGGTGCTTTTCGCTTTTTGTTAATAAATTAGTGGTAAAATAGAGTCAAGAACCGGCAAACTACAGAACCCGTGGAGGTGAGT
>JAFTPW010000405.1:0-3279 GCA_017463075.1 Clostridia bacterium | reverse complement strand
GGGAGTTTCGCAAGTGCACTTCACTCACAAGCCGAAGCGTATAGGCACATGCTCAGGCACACCCTGCGCCGTACGAACAGGAAACTCCGGCACGAGCCAGACCATCCTTCAAATCCGCATTCGCTCTGTAAGCTGCACTTTGGGAGTTTCGCAGGTGTTCTTCACTCACAAGCCGAAGCGTATAGGCACATGCTCAGGTACACCCTGCGCTGTACGAACAGGAAACTCCGGCACGAGCCAGACCATCCTTCAAATCTGCATTCGCAAGACGCTCGTGCATTAGTCCGTTCCGTCCATGTGCCGAAGTTCGATTTCAACGATCGTGCCGCGTGCAACTCTTGCTCCTGCCGCCGGGGTTTGGTTCACGACAACTGCCGTCGTACCGTTGGTGGAGCCGGTGAAAATGACGTTCAGACCCGCGCCAATCACGGCGTTGTTTGCGTTGAATGCCGTCATGCCGGTCAGGTCGGGTACGGTTACGGATGCCGCCGGGGTTTCCTCACCCGTGTACAGGATCAGAAGACCTGTGTCACTGGAGATCTTGGAGCCGGCTTCGGGAATCTGAGCGGTAACCGTTGTGCCGTCGCCGATGATTTCATACGTGAAATTGCGCCAGCTCAGGTCGGTTACAGCCGCTTCCACCGTTGCTCCCACGTAGTTGGACAGCGTAACGTCCAGTGCGGCGAGCTCTTCGGTGGTGTACTGGGCTTCCACACCGATGTACGGCAGGACGTAGCCCATGAGATTCGAGATATACGGAGCGGCAACCACGGAACCGTAGACTGCGCTCTTGAGAGGTTTGTCAACAATAATGATAGCGGAAACCTGAGGATCGTCCGCCGGTGCGTATGCCGCAGTGGAACCGACACGGTACGGGGTATTGCCGAATTCGTCCACTTCGTCGCGCTTTTCGGAGGTACCGGTTTTCGCCGCCACACGATACCCCTTGACGTATGCATTCTTTGCACCGCCGTCACCCGCAACACCCTCTTCGAGAATCTCGGTGATGGTTTCGCAGACCCCGGTGCTGACAACCTGACGGACCTGTTCGGTTTCGTAGGACTGAATCACGTTGCCGTCGTCGTCCACAATTTCCTTGAGCAGATGGGGCGTAATCAGATACCCGCCGTTTGCCACAGAGGAAATCGCGCGGAGCTGCTGGAGTGCGGTCGTCTTGAAGGTCTGACCGAAGGAATATACCGCGAGGGATACGCCGGAGAAATTCTTGTAAGCGGAGTAAATGCCGCCGACCTCCCCTGGCAGATCCACGCCGGTCTTTGCCGTGTAGCCGAATGCCTGGAAGTATTCGTAGAACTTCGCACGTCCGACGCCTGCGGCAATCTGCATCAGGGTCGGGTTGCAGGACTGCTGGAGACCCACACGGAACGTAACCGCGCCGTGACCGGTGTGCAGGTGACAGCTGATCGGCTTGGACCAGCCTTCCACCATCAGGGAACCGGAGCAGTAGAAGGGAGTTTCGGGAGTGACCACGCCTTCCTCAAATGCCATCGCGGTGGTGATGATCTTGAACGTGGAGCCGGGCTCGTAGGTTTCGGTGATCGCCTTGTTGTTCCACATGCGGTACATCAGCTCGGTGTACTTTTCGGTGTAGTCCTCGGAGCCTTTCGCATATCCGAGCGCATCGAGCTCCGCCTGAGAGTATTCGTCGATGGTGTACGGATCGTTGAGGTCGAAGGACGGGTAGGTTGCCATGGCAAGAACCCCGCCGGTATTCACGTCCATCACGATGCCGGTTACACGGTCGCCCGCGCCGGATTCGAGATAGGTCTTTTTCAGCTGATTTTCCAGCTCATACTGGATGTAGATATCGAGCGTGGTAACGATATTATAGCCGTTTTCCGCTTCGATATAGCGTTCGTATTCAAAGGGCATATCCTGCCGTTTTGCGTCCTGCGCCAGAATGTAGCGTCCGGATGTGCCTTCGAGCAGGTTGTTGTAGTAGGATTCCAGACCGTAGATGCCCACGCCCTCGGAGTTGGTGAACCCGATCACATGGGAGGCAAGGTCGGATTTCGGATAGTAGCGCTTGGAGGAGGCTTCGAAGTAGACTTCCTTTTTCAGGCTGAACTGCGCGATGAAGGTTTCAATCTTCTCGGCGAGCGACGCGTCCACGTTTTTCTTCACAACTTCGTAGTAGCGTCCGGTCTTTCCGGCTTTTTCGAGGATGGTGCTTTCGTCCACATCAAGATAGCCTGCCAGAACCTCGGCGATCAGCTCGTCAAGCTCCGTGCCGTTATAGTAGATTTCGTATTCGGGATCCGTGTAATCGTAGCGGACGTCGTTTTCGGGATCGCTGTCATCCGCAAGCTCCTCGTTGTCCTTCATCTTCGCGATGATATCCGCCGGCGAGAGGATGACGTTGTACACGGTTTTGTTGGTCGCGAGAATGTTGCCGTTGCGGTCGAGGATGTTGCCGCGCTCGGGTGTGACCTCGGTCTGAATGGTAAGCTGATTGAGGACGATGGACTCATAGTAGTCATGCATCTTGATCTGATAATTTGCCAGACGTCCCACGATCACGCATGCCACCGCGGTGAATATGACGAAGATTGCAATAATCTTCCGGGATGTTTTTCTGTCGGTGCGGTTTCGTACATTCATGGGTTGGATGTGTCCTCTGCTGTTCTGTCGCTGTATGCCGGCGGTCTCTCACCGGAGTATATTCGCCGCCGTGCAAAACTATTCGGGAAAAGCAACGGGCTGAATCACCTTTTCAGTGCAGCCCGATGATGATTTATTTGAATCGTTCGAAGAAATCGCCGAGAGCGGAGAAGATGGACGAGAGCATGACGCCCCCTGTGGTTTCCTCTTCCGGGGTTTCGATCAGCTCGATGCGTTCGCCGTCGGAGAGGGAGATGTACTCTTTCTGTACGTATTCTTCCTTCACCATGCCCAGACGCTGGCTCGCCATGGATTCGATGGTTTTGACGTCGTTCTTGTCATCCAGACGGAGCTCAAGCTGTTCCGCGGTTTCCTCAAGCTCTGCAAGCTGTTTTTCCAGAGCCGCGATTTCGTTCTGTGTCTTGTAGACATCGGAGATGCCCAGCACCAGCGTCATGATCATCACGCTCGCGAGAAGCAGGAGCACGAAGAACATTTTCGGGAAGGGCTTCTTTTCCGCCTGCATTTCCACTGCGGGAGTGATGGGTTCCGGTCTGACGATTGTCGGTTCCGGTGCGGGAGATGCCTTCTGACGGGTGCGCTGGGATGTGCCGGGTTTCGCTGCGGACTGAGCCGGGTTTGTCCGTGTGCCGTATC
>JAFTPW010000040.1:0-3555 GCA_017463075.1 Clostridia bacterium | reverse complement strand
GAAATCGCCAGACGCACCGTCGTCCGCGGAGAGTCGGAGTATCTTCTCACGGGACTTTTGTACTGCGGCGAATGCGGTGTGAAAATGCGGTATCAGAAGTGGACGGGGAGTGACGAATGCAAACTGGTCTGCTACTCGCGGCAGAAGTCGAAGCCGTACCTCGTGAAGGATGAAAACTGCCCGAATCCGCTGTACTGGCAGAGTGAGATCGAGAACGCGGTGATGCATGAGATTTTCTCGCTCTCCTACATCCCAGACGGGAACAACGAAAAAAGCCCCGGGCGGATCGATCCGTCGGAGGTGATTACCCAGCAGATTCTCACGCTCAAGCGCAAGCTGTCGCGGCTGCTCGATTTCGAGGATGATCTCGAGGACGATGTGCTGACGGAAAAAATCCAGACCTGCCGGAAGAAAATCCGCGATCTCGAAGCACAGCTCCGAAGCGAAAGCGAGCAGAAGAACATCGCACGGAAGGTCGAAAAAGCGAAGCGGATTCTCACCGGACTGGGCGACACGTGGGAATACATGACGCCGAAGGAGCGCCAGTCGGTCTGCCGTGAGCTGATCGAGCGCGTCGTGATATACAAAACCGGCGAGGTTGAGGTGTTTCTGAAGCTGAAAGACTATCTGACCCGGCAGAATCCGGAGGAATGAAATTTTTTCGCCATTCCATAACCGTTCCGATGATACTCGGCGAATGCCGGCGTTTTCTCCGTGACAATCAGACAATCCGTGTCAGCCGTTCCGTGCGGGATCTGGCATACCGTGCGCTCGGTGCGAGGGAAAAGCTGGCGGCACAGTTTGACGGGGAACCGACCGTTGAAGCCATCGCAAAGGAGCTGGGAGAGAAGCCGTCGGATGTGAGCTACGCGCTCGAAGCCATCACGGAGCCGGTCTCCCTCTACGAAACGGTGTACAGCGACGGCGGGGACTCCATCTGCGTCATGGATCAGCTCTGCGATGAGAACAGCAGTGACGAGCTGTGGCTGGAGGACATCGCACTCAGAGAAGCCATCGCGCATCTGACGGAAAAGGAACGCACCATCATCTCCAAACGCTACTACGCCGGCAAGACCCAGATGGAAATCGCCGCGGAAATCGGCATCTCGCAGGCACAGGTCTCCCGGCTGGAAAAAAGCGCCGTCGAGCGGATCCGGAAAAATCTGTGAAAAAATTCGGGAAATTTCCGGAAATGACCTATCCCGCGGCATGAAAACGACACTATATGGGTGTAAGAGCTCTTTACAAGGTGACACACATGAACGACAGAAAATACAGCAATGAAGAAATGATCCGGTTTCTCGAGCCTGTGCTCGGCTTCTGTCTCAGGCGGCTGGACAACCGTGCGGATGCGGAAGATCTTGCAGGTGAAATTATCCTCTGTGCGCTGGAAGGGATGAAAACCTACAAAATCGACTCCCTTGACGCGTGGGTCTGGCGGATCGCGCACAACCGTTATGCGAATTTCATCAGGCGGCACAAGCGGATGGAGGAAAGCCTGCCTGAGGACTACGACGTACCGGACGAGCGCGATTTTGTGCAGGAGATGTGCAATGCGGACGCCCGTGAGAGGGAATATGCCGCGGTTTTCCGCAGTCTGCATACGCTCAGCCGGCAGTACCGGGACATCCTCGTCGATCACTACATCGGAGGCATGCCCGTGAAAGCGATCGGAGAGAAGTACGGACTGCCGCAGACCACTGTAAAATGGCGGCTGAACGCGGGACGGGAACGGATCAGACAGAGAATGGAGACCAACATGGAACGAATTTACAGAAAAATCAACTGGACTACCACAACCTGCAACGGGAGCTGCAAGCCCGACCGGTATCTGAACAGCCAGATTTCCCGCGCAATCTGCGAAGCCGCATACGAAAAGCCGCTCACCGTTGACGAAATCAGCATGAAAACCGGCATTCCCGCGCTCTATATCGAGGATGAACTGCCGCGGCTGATCTACGGCGATGCGATTGCGGAAAACGGCGGCAGATACGGCACGGATTTCATCATCCTCAGACGGTGCGACAGGGAAGTCCTCCGGTCCGCATATGCACCGCACGTCAGCGTTCTCGCGGATTTCGTTGAACACAGGATCCGGGAAACGGCCGGCGATATTGCGGAAATCGGCTTCACCGGATGCGATCGTGGATCGGAAAAGCTCGGATGGATCGCGATGCACCTGATTCTGCGCAGTGAGGTGTTCGATGTAATGAAATCCGCACCGGAGCTTGACGCGGGACCCTATCCTCCGCGGAAGGACGGCGGCTACGGCTGGTTCCTCATCGAGGAGTGCGCTGATGAAAAGCGGAGCGTCAATGACGACGATTCCTCTGGCTGCAATATCGCGGGATACGACAGTGGCTCATCCGGGAAAAATCCGCACTGCATCTACTACTACCACATCGGCAGATATTTCGACGGCGGCATCTACCACAACGGCGGAACCCGCTGGATGGTGGCAAACGATATCGCTCCGCTTGCGGAAAACGGCATCGTCCCGGACGGAATTCTCACCGAGGAAGACACCCTGCATCTGCTGGAGAAAAATCTCGTGAAGAAAACCGACGCCGGCATCGCGCTGAACTTCCCGCACTTCACGGAAGAGGAGTTTGACCGTTTCGCGGCGTGCCTGCTGAGGGATACGGACGAAATCCGCGAGCCGATCCGCAGTCTGTTCCTCGCCATCCGCGACAGCTTCCGGGGATTTGTGCCCGCAAGACTGGACAGTCAGATCAACCAGTACGTGTCCTGCATGACAACGGAGGTCATCGGATACGTCGCGGAAGAGCTGATCCGCCGCGGTGTGCTGGAAATGCCCGATCCCGACAGACCCATGACGAACGGTGTCCTGTCCGTGATGGGCGAATTCCGCAATATCTGACGCAAAAAAGACTTGGTTTCCTTTTCGGGATTCCAAGTCTTTCTTCTATTCAATATTCTTCTTCCTCGTCCTCTTGTACGTCGACTTCTTCGTAGAACGGGTCGATCATGTACTTTTTGATGACGGGGAACGCCGCATAAACGCCCATCGTGACGAGCAGGGACGGCAGAATCACGAACGGAACGATGACGGCAAGCGGGAAGTACGCATACATGAGGAAGTACTCGATCAGAACTACCGCGACCGTGCCGAGCAGGAACATGAAATTCCGCTTCAGACCGAGCACCGTGAACCGGAGTGCGTTCTTGAACATGCTCAGGATGGAGAGATCGAAGGTGACAATCATGAGGTAAATGTAGATCCGCATGAAGAAATACAGCAGAGCCATCGTCAGTGCGGAGAAGAACAGCGTGCTCATGACCATGTTCAGGTTATAGTTGAGCCAGAAGAACACGATGTCGTAAACGATCAGAACAATGATGCCGATATCGAGGATGCCGTAGATCAGGGACTGGCGGAAGTTGCGCTTGACGGTGTCCTTGAAGTCCTGCCACATCATCACGGGCTTGCCGCGGAACAGATTCCGGATGAGGTAGGTCACGCCGGCGTTTACGGGTCCCCATGTGATGAGGAGCAGAGCCGTCAGCCCGAAGAGGATGTAATCCGCGGTGGTG
>JAFTPW010000404.1:0-4036 GCA_017463075.1 Clostridia bacterium | reverse complement strand
CGGATGTCATTGAGCCCATCGAGCCGAGCATGCCCATCAGGGACGGAAGAGGAGATGCCGTACCGCCGCTTGCCGCCTGACCGCTGACCTCCATGGACGCGAACGCCTGAATGCACTTGGCGTATTCGTCATCCAGTCCGATGTCTTCATAGGTTTCCACGGCAGTATCGACCATGGATGCCTTGCGGAAGGGGAAATAAATCGAGAGACCGTAGGAGTTGGTCATATTGGTAGAGGTGCGGTTGTACTTGACGGTACCGAGAAGCGCGTCCGCGAGTGCATTGCCCTCTTCGGTGTTCATATTCTTGGCAAGATGCACAAGGTCAACCTGGTCGATCTTCGAGGATGCGCCGAATTCGCGGGTATCGCTTCTTGCATTCGAAACCTGAGCGTATTCCTCGTTCTGGATCAGCTCGTATGTATCCTTGGAAAACGCAGTCAGCACTTCGGGGACGGTTGCCTCCACTTCCGCGAGGTCGACGATGGACAGGGTCGCGGACTGACCTCTGCACTGTCTTGCGCAGGTGTCCACGAAGTCGTCGATGATGTTCTTGCCGATCTCGACGGTGGGCATGGAGGTGTTCTTCGAGAGCTCGGTCAGCCAGTCGGTGTAGTACCAGCCGATGCCGGGTTCGGTTTCCTCGCTGGCGATCATGTAGTCGGCGTACTTGGTGAGCATGAGCGCGTTTTCCGTCGTCGCCATCAGGCAGGCGTCAAAGCCGATGAAGTCAAACTTCACTCCGCCAGCCTCGAGCGCGTCATCGATTTCCGCAAGGCTCATGGAACCGCTGGACGCGAACTTTTCGTCATAACCGAAGCCGCTGACGGATCCTCCGCCGTGGTCCCAGAAGACGAGTGCGTTTCGGTTTGCGGGATAGTTGTCGGCGCAGTAGTCGATGAAATAGGACAGCGTGGACGGGTCGGTCATGGATTTGCTGCCGAGCTTTTCTTCGAGACAAACAAGTCCCTCATCCGTCACCTGCCAGATCTGGTTGGTCTGACTGCTCATCGCGGTGTTCTGCCACTGACGGCATCCGCCGCTGTACACGATCACGTTGACCTTGTCGGAAATGTCCGCGTTGATCATTTCCTGTAAGTCCATGGTCGCCATCTTGCTGCGGGATTCCAGGTCCGTGCCGCAGAGGTAGATCATCAGGGTCATTTCATCCTTGCCGCCGCCGAGGATTTCCGTGTATTTGTCCCGCGCGCCGCTGACAACGGTGGTATCGAGTTCACCCGCGTTGCTGCCGTTGTCCCAGCCGGTGGAAACACTGCCGCCGCCGAGATTGCCGAGCATGGAGGAAATCGTGCCGGTGCCGGAGACTTCGCTCTGCTGATAATTTCCGGTATCGTTGGAAACATCGTCATTGCCGCCGAGCAGGAAGGAGCCGCCGCCTCCGCCGAGGAGAACGACGAGAAGAATGGTTACGATTTTGGAAAGTCCGCCGCCGGAGCGTGTGGTTCTTGTGCCGGGACGGGCGGAACTGCCGGAGGATGCACCGGTGCCGCTTACTTTACGTCCGGACATGCCGACAGGACCTGTTCCGAGTCCCGATCCGCGGCGCTTGACGTCCTTGCCCTGACCGGTCACATTTTTCTGCCGGCCTCTCGGTCTGTTGTTCATATACTGCCTACTGTATATCGAGTGGGAAATTTTTGGTGTAATTCTGCTTTGGGTCTTATTATATCACAGATTCTGCCAAAAAGGAAGAGGAAAACGGACGTTTTTTGCGGCGGCAGCGGGTTAGTGTGAGGCGTCAATGAACGAAAGAAAGCCGTATCCACTATTTCTGCCGAAAATACAGCACCGCTTCCGCAGAAGTATTCATCTGCTGGGTGGAAAACACACGGAAATATGATATACTGTAATCACCGAAAGTACTTTGGAATACGTTAAATGGAGGCAAAATTATGTCCATCGGATCGACAATCAGAAAACTCCGCCGCGAACGCGATATGACGCAGGAACAGCTCGCGGAACTTCTCGGCATCACTGCAAATGCCGTATCACAGTGGGAATGTGACCGTACAGCACCGGATATCTCACAGCTGCCCGTACTTGCACGGATTTTTCATGTTTCGGCTGATATTCTTCTGGAGATTGATCTTTCCAGAAAAGAAGATGAGATAATGGAACTGCATGACACGATCTATAAACTCTCACAGATCGGCAAACACAGAGAAGCATTTGAAACCGCACGAAACGCCCACCAAAAATATCCCGATGACTATCGGTTGATGTATGCTTACGCATCGCATTTCTGTTACGTTGCCGGGGATGAATCCTATTCTGCGGAAGAAACAGAGCACTTCCGGACGGAAAGCATGAAACTGCTTGAAAACATCGCAGATGGCTGCACGGATGATAATCTGAGGCAGCACGCCATGAGCGAATTATGCTGGATGTACAGGGACCGGGGCGAACTTGATAAAGCAGAAGAAATCGCTGAAAAATTCCCGATCCTGTGCAGCAGCCGTGAATTTCTGAAAACGGCTTTATACGGCGGAAATAAAGGAATTGAAGTCACGCGCAGACTGCTCTTTGTATTGACTGAGCATTTATCCAATCGAATGATCCGCAACTGCCGTACGGATACCGGCGAATTGTTTTTCTCGGAGGATGAAATGTGCGAGTTGTATCAAAAGCAGATCGAGCTTCTCCGTATCCTGTTTGAGCAGGAAGACTTCGGCTTTTTCTATGATGACATCCGCGAGGCACACAAAAACATTGCAAATTATCATGCCAAGCGCGAGCATACGACAGAAACTCTGCACCACCTTGAATCGGCGGCAGATGCTGTTGTCCGCTATATGAATGATTTTTATAAAAAGAAGTACACGCATACTTCCCTGTTATTCAAAGGTTATGAAGAAAACGGCGGCGGCATCTGGTATTCCTCGAACGAAAATGATGCGGCGGAATTGCTGGCTTATATCAGAGAAGACAAATTCGATTTTGTGAGACAGGAACAGCGATTTGAAATGATCACGGATCGTTTGAACGCACTCGCGGGAAAATGGAGTCTATAAGCAGAAAATCCGGGGATTGAACTGCCCCGGTTTTCTATTTTACTCCACTGCATCCAGCATATTCTCGATGAAAATTCCGTACCCGCGGCAGGGATCGCCTACAAGGACATGCGTGACCGCGCCGACGAGCCTGCCATTCTGCAAAATCGGCGAGCCTGACATCCCCTGCACAATGCCGCCGGTTTTTTCGATCAGCTCCGCATCGGTGACACGGATGGTGAAGCTGCGGTTGTCGGTGCTGTCGCGGCGGATTTCGTCGATCTCGATCCCGTATTCCGACGTACAGTTGTCGTCAAGGGTACACAGGATCGTCGCCTCGCCCGCTTCCACTTCCCATCGGCTTCCGAGCTCCACGTCCGTCATGGGAACCTCCGCCGGAATCTCCGTGAACACACCGTAGACGCCGCACGCCGTATTGCCGAGGAGCACGCCCGTTTTCTCACCCGTGAAGTAGCCCTTCAGTTCCCCCGGGGTTCCCGCAACACCCTTCGTAATCCCCGAAATCTGCACATCCACCACCGTTCCGCGTTCCATTTTCAGAAGCTCGCCCGTTTCGCTGTCGCAGATGCCGTGACCGAGACCCGCAAAGACGCCCGTTTCCGGCTCAATGAACGTGACCGTGCCGATGCCTGCGGTGGTATCGCGGATCCACATGCCGGTTTTCATCTTACCGTCAATGCGGCTCTGGGACGGCGTCAGGCTGACGGTATTTTCAGCACCCTCCCGGACGTAGGTAATCTCGACCGGCTGGGGACACGACTCAATCAGACGGATCATCTCGCCGGAGGTTTTCACGGGCTGACCGCACACATGCGTGATCACATCCCCCGTCCGCAGTCCCGCGTCATATGCCGGATTCTGCATGCCGTCCGCGGTGTCAACCTCCGTGAATCCGACGACGACAATGCCCTCGGAGCTGAACTTCACGCCGAACGGAATCCCGCCGACGGTCACGCGCTCCGGTGCATCCGCCGATACAGCTGAAGTTAAAATATTGAAGGAAAGG
>JAFTPW010000403.1:0-7903 GCA_017463075.1 Clostridia bacterium | reverse complement strand
GACCTCATCGAACGCCATACCGCGGTCATCACCCTCACCCATGACGGCTATATCAAGCGCCAGCCCTCCGACGTTTACTCCGCACAGAGACGCGGCGGACGCGGCGTTATCGGCATGGCGACCAAGGAAGAAGACTACATCGAGCGGGTTGCGGCGGCGGATTCCCACTCCTACCTCATGCTGTTCACCAACTCCGGCAAGGTGCATGCGCTCAAGGCGTACCGCATTCCTGAAGCCGGACGAACCGCGAAGGGCTCCAACCTTATCAACCTGATCGAGATTACGAATGAAGAAAAAATCACCGCAATGCTGTCCGTGCCCGACCTCGACGGCGATATTGACGAAAACAACTACCTCGTCATGGTCACCCGCATGGGCGTCATCAAGCGTACGAAGCTCGCGGAATTCAAGATGCAGCGCAAGGGCGGCAAGATCGCACTGAACCTCGACGAGGGCGACGACCTCATTTTTGTGGCACTCACCCACGGCGAAAGCGACGTCATGATCGTGACGCGTGACGGTCTCGGCGCAAGATTTGACGAAAACCGCGTGTCCGTGATGGGCAGAACCGCACGTGGCGTCCGCGGCATTTCCCTCAGAGAAGGGGACAGCGTTGCCGGTGCGTGCATCCTCGAGAAGACCGAAGGCTGGTCGGATGAAAACGCCATGGTTGTCATCACCGAAGGCGGCTTCGGCAAGAGAATGTCCCCCGACGAATTTGAAGCGAAGGGACGCGGCATCCAGGGCAATATCGCCGAAAAGGTGACCGACAAGACCGGTGCTGTCTGCGGCATCGCTGTCGTCAAGGAAGACGAGGACCTCCTTCTCATCACCGACAACGGAACCATGATCCGCACACCCTCCGACGGCATTCCGATGTACGGCAGAGCGGCGGCGGGCGTTATCGTCATGAAGATGGCGGATGACACGAAGCTCGCAAACTTCACGGTTCTCGCAAAGGCGGAGGAAGAAGAAGCACCTGTGTCCGATGAAGCGGATGACGAAGACGACGGCGCGGCAATGGACAAAATCGCAGAAATTGCGGAAAACGAAGACTCAGACGGTGCGGACGACGACGATTTCGGCATGGATGAGGACGAATAAATCATGAAAAACAGAGTTTTAGCGGCAATTCTGACTTCCCTGCTTCTCGCTTTTTCAGTTGCATCCTGCGGCAGCAGCCGGTACTCCGAGGACGAAATCCGCGGTGCACTGGAGGAGCTGCTGCCGAAATCCCATGCGCTCAACGTGATCTATTTCGGGGAAGGTCTGCCCCTCGCCGATGATAACGCGCTTGTGGAAGAGTTCTACGGCATGTTTGACTCCGATATCGAGGCGATCAACTACCACCCGGTCGATCCGGACTGCGGCTACGCGAACGAAACCGAGATCCGCGAGGCGACGCTGGAGGTATTTACGGCGGATTATGCGGAATATCTCTTTGAGCGTGCGTTCTCGGGCATTTCCGCGACCTTCAACGAGGGCGGTGAGGAGGCATATACCACGACTGCGGTCTACGCGATGTATCTCGAACAGGACGGCATTCTGACCGCGCGGATCAATCTCGCCGAGGAAGCAATCCCGCTCGGACGGGAGTATGATCTCGCGGGCATGAAGATTCTCGATGAAGCCGATGACGCCGTGACTGTGGAAATTCCCACGACGATGAACGGGAATCCGCTTGACGTGGAGCTGAGACTGGTGAAAACCGACGCCGGCTGGAGACTCGATTCCCCGACGTACTGATGCGCCGTAAACGGCTGAAAGAAGAAATGTGTTGACAGCCGCCTCGTAGGTCGTGGCTTAACTCCAATGTCATTAACCTGAGATAAACGGAATTATTCGTAGGGACCGGCGTCCGCGGTACAAGTTTCTCTTTCCGTCAGCGGAGAAAATTTTATAAAATCTATCTTATCCTATTGACAGTTTGCACAGCGAAATGCTATAATAAAGTATCTTTTTGAAGCAGGAGGCACGAAACGCTCCGCTTTGATCCATATGAAAAGGAGATACGTCAATATGAAAAAGATTCTCGCGCTCCTTCTTGCAGCTATCATGATCGCATCCACCGTTTCCTGTGCGGCTGATCCGGCGGAAGAAACCCAGCCTGAAGCGAATACTCCCGCAGCGGAGGCTGTTACCGAACCCGAAACGGAAACCGAAAAGCTCTACCTGGACAATCTCCCGGAAGACCTCAGCTTCGGCGACAGTGATTTCAACATCCTCGTGCGCTCCGAAAGAGAGGATACCACATTCGCATTTGAACTCATCGGTGAAACCGTCAACGACGCTATCGCGGAACGTACCCTCGCGCTGGAAGACAGACTGGACATCACCTTCATGCCCGTTGCGCTCGTTTCCGACAAGGGTCAGTGGAATACCGCGATCGCCGGTTCCGCTCAGGCAGCTGACGGCGCGTATGACGTTGTACTTCCCGACTACTGGTGGGGCATCGAGCTCGGCGGCTACTACGCGGACCTCAACCAGATCAAGTACTTCGATTTCAGCCAGCCCTACTGGTGCGACGGCTGGAACGACAACAACGAAATCTACGGCAAGCTCTATACCGCGGTTGGTGACTGGTCCCTCGACCTCATCCTCCAGATGGAAGCCGTTTACTTCAATCAGAGAATGCTCACCGAACTCCAGCTGGATTCTCCTTACGACCTCGTCAAGGAAGACAAGTGGGTTCACGACAATTTCATCAAGATGGTGGAAGCAGGACATCAGGACCTCAACGGTGACGGCAAATACAAGCCCGGCGACGACGTTTTCGGTCTGACTTACAACCTCCACGGCGGACGCGGATTCCTGTACGCTTACGGTATGGAACTCGGTCAGAAGAACGCGGAAGGCGAATGGACGCTCGATTACTACAACGACCGCTTCGTAAAGCTGTATGATACCGTTTACCAGATGCACAACGACTCCGGCTTCGTTTACTACGGCTCGAGCGACGGTCTCGTTTTCTCCGGCGGCTCCACGATGTTCCAGGTAGCTGTTCTTGACGTAACCCGCGGCGCACTCCGTGAAATGGAAGACGACTTCGGTCTTGTTCCCTATCCGAAGCTCGACGAGGCTCAGGAAGATTTCATCACCTTCAACCTCGGCACCGCTTACATGGCAATCATCAAGAGCGCGAAGAACCCCGAAATGTCCGCGGCTGTTATGGAAGCAATGTCCGCAGCAAACCGCAAGACGGTGATCCCCGTTCTCTTTGAAGACGCACTCAAGGATAAGTATTCCCGTGACTCCACGGCTGCGGAAATGCTCGATATCCTCCAGAGAACCATCCGCTTCGACTTTGCGTTTGTAAACGACGCAGCTCTCGGCGCACTCTGCAACAAGTACTTCGACGCAATCAACTCCAAGAAGCCCGTTGCATCCACTTACAAGTCCCTCGAAAAGGTCAGCCAGAAGTATCTCCAGAAGCTTCTCGAATCCTATCAGGACGAAGAATAACCGAACAAACGGAGACACGAAGTCTCCTTCAGGCAACCCCTTATAAAATGTAATGACACCACGAAGGCGTTTCACATGGATTTTTATCCGTGCTGTGACGCCTTTTTGGCTGTCAATCAGTTTATGTGATAAAGTAATTCGCGCAGAAATCTTAATCTTCGCCGGAAATCGTTTGCGCGATAAAGTATTTCCTGTCAAAAATCTTAATCTTCAAGGAGAATTTCCGAATGAATCCCATTGTAAACGCAATCCGTCAGCATATCCGCAAAATCACGCTTTCCGCGATGTTTCTCGCGATGGCGCTGCTTCTTCCGTTCCTGACCGGGCAGATTCCGCAGATCGGCTCGCTCATTTCCCCGATGCACATTCCGGCGTTCCTGTGCGGGATGACGTGCGGACCGGTGTGGGGACTTGTCGTGGGCGGCGTGTCTCCCCTGCTCCGGTCGCTGATTTTCACGATGCCTCCGATGGCGATGGCTCCGATGATGGCAGTTGAGCTTGCGGCGTACGGGCTTGTGTCGGGAATTCTCGTGAAGGTGCTCCCGAAAGCGAATGCGTGGCTGTACGTGAACCTCGGCGTGTCCATGATCGTCGGCAGAATCCTCTACGCGGCGGTGAAAATGACCGTGATGGGGCTTGAGGGAACGGAATTTGCGCCGTGGATGGTGCTTCTCGATACCGTCACCGGCACATGGGTCGGGATTATCGTGCATTTTGTAGTCGTCCCGCCGCTGGTGATGCTGGTGAGGAGACTGGACGGAAAAGAAAATCCGTGATACGGCATCTTGCGGGGAATTTTGCGGCAGATTTGTGAATATTCTGTTAATTTGATGGCGTTTTACTTGACCTTGAGTGTACTCCATGGGGTATAATGGTATCAGATTTTATCCACAAAAAGGAGAACGACTATGAAACGGAAACTTTCGCTTCTGCTCGCTGTGCTGATGCTTCTCTCTGCCTGCGCGAACGATACCGCAGACGAAACCACTGCCGATACATCCGCGTCCGCTGATACCGCAGTGGAAACCGAGACCGAAACCGAAAAGAAATACCTCGACAATCTGCCCGAGGATCTCACGTTCGGCGGCTCCGACTATAACATGCTCATCCGCGAAGGAAAGGTCTACGACACCATCGTGGAGGAAATGATCGGTGAAATCGTTTACGACGCCATCGCGGAACGTACCCTCATGCTCGAGGACCGCTTCGATATCCAGTTCCAGCTCACGCCTCTGCCGTTTGACGCCGGTACATGGACGAACGCCATCGCCGCATCCGTGCAGGCTTCCGACGGAGCATACGACGTTGTGCTTCCCGACTACCGGTGGGGCATCGAGCTCGGCGGCTACTTCCAGGACCTCAATCAGATCGAGTATTTTGACTTCGATCAGGATTACTGGTGCTCCGGGTGGAACGAAAACACCGAATTCTTCGGCAAGCTCTATACCGCAGTCGGCGACTGGTCCCTCGACCTCGTCGGCAATACCATGGGCATCTACTTCAATCAGGCAATCATCGAGGAATTCCAGCTCGAGCATCCCTATGACCTCGTCAAGTCCGGCGACTGGTACCACGATACCTTCTACAATATGGCGGAATCCGTGGTCACCGACCTCAACGGCGACGGCAGATACAACCTCGGCACCGATATGATGGGTGTCAGCTACCAGCTCCACGGCGGCCGCGGCTTTTTGTACTGCTACGGCGTCGAATTCGGGAAACAGGACGAAAACGGCAGCTGGACGCTCGATTATTTCGATGAACGCTTCGTCGATATCTACAATACCGTGTACGATATGCACAACAAGAGCAAGGGCGTGTCCTACTCCTTCGGTGACGCGTTTGCGAATATGTTTGCATCCGGCTCCGAGCTGTTCCTGGTAAGCACCTTCTATACCTCCCGCGGCACCACGCTCCGTGATATGGAAGACGACTTCGGCATCGTGCCCTACCCCAAGTACGACGAAAAACAGGCGGATTACCTCTCCTATAACCTCGGTACATCCTATATGGCAATCCTCAAGAGCGCGACCAATCCCGAAATGTCCGCCGCAGTCATGGAAGCACTGTCTGCCGCAAACCATAAGACAGTCGTGCCCACCCTGTACGAGGACGCACTCAAGGATAAGTACTCCCGTGACCCCGTTGCGGCTGAGATGCTCGATATCATGCAGTCCAGAATCCGCTTCGACTTTGCGTACGTCCACGAAGCATCCCTCGGCAACTGCGCGAATAAGTACTTCGACGCCATCGCGTCAGGTCAGCCCGTCGCATCCACGCACAGAAGCATCGAAAAACTCAACACCCGTCTCCTCGCGAAGCTGCTCGAGCTGTACGAGGAAATGGAGTGAGAATGAATTGGCGGTTGACAGGAAAAACGTAACCCAAAACGCGCCGCAGGCTGAGAGGTGTCACGCCTCATCCGTCACGATTTTTTGAGAAAAATCGCGACACCTTCCCCGGCTGCGTTGATGAAGCCGAAATTTGTAGTGCCTGCACGGGGAAGGCTTGTTAAGGGTGGCGTTCCGGAGAATCGCCGTGAGTAAATCACAGTTTGCGACGCAGGCTGAAATTTATGGAGCAAATCCCGTGACACATCCCAACGATCAGTGCCCGAACCGCTTAAATCTCGCCGCCGCAGGCTGAGTTTACCGAGGAAACTGAGTGTCACTAACCCTAAAGGAAGATCGCTCAACCCTACGACTGCACGGGTATGAATCTCCTTGCCCGCGCACTTTCTTCGAAAGTGAAGCCTTGGGTCCAGGCATCACTTTCATCTCTGATGAAAGTGGCTGGTCTGCCGAATCGAGAGCCCGGCGATAGAGGGTTCTCGCGCCGCCCGCGGAGGGCTACCAATAAAATTTTGAAAAGCGGAGCTTTTCTACATCAGATCCCTAACGTTTTAGGCAAAACAAACCGTCTTCACAAAAAAATCAGAAAATTGCTAAAAATTAGCGCAAAGAATTTCCCCCATCCCTATTGAAATTTTTCAAAATTGTGCTATAATAAATACAGTCAAAACAATTCTAACATGGAGGACTATTCACATGGAAAAGAAGTTCAAGGGCATTTTCCTCGCAATCGGCGTTATCGTCAGCCTTGCTGCTCTCGCTGCTGTTGCTTACACTGTATTCAAGAAGTACTTCAAGGTTACCTTCGAATGCGACGGTGACTGCTGCAACTGCGAAGACGAATGCTTCTGCGAAGAAGACGTTGAACCCATCTGCTGCTGCGAAGACGGCGAAGATGAATGCTGCTGTTGCGCAGAAGAAGAAACCTGCTGCGACGCTGAATAAGCCAATCCAAAAAGACCGGCTGTCGATTTTACGACGGTCGGTTTTTGTTTTGCTCTTGCATTGCCGGATTCGGCGTGCTATAATGAAGAAAAATGCTCAACGGAGGTTCTCCATGAATCAGAAGCTGTACGAAAAACTCATGGACGCGGGCGAATTCTACGCGGCGGGACTGCTCCTCGCGGATGAGGACGAACGCGCTCCTATCTGGCGGTATTCCAATGCCGTGCGGGAGTTTCTCTGCCATGCACCGCTCACTCCCTACGACGGCGGACGGCTCTATCCCTGCGGAAAACGGCTCCCGGATAACGACGAAGGCCGCAAAATCGGCATGGCACCGGAATATTCCTATACATACCGCCTCAACCGCGGACTGGTCGCATCCAAAGTCCCCGAAGCGGAGGCACTTCTCGCGCGCGAACAGGCGAAGGTCGCTCCCTTGAATACCATCCACCTCGTCGGCGGCGCGGGATATACCCACTCCTTCATCAATTTCCGGCGCATCCTCGCGGACGGTCTCGACGGCTACCGCGAACGCGTGAACCGGCTGGAACCCATCACGGACGAACAGCGGGATTTCCGTGACGCGATGCTTCTGCTCCTTGACGGGATCGAAGTGTTCCGCAAAAGATGCGTGGAGTATCTGAAAACCACCGACGCACCGGAAGAGCTCATCCATGCACTGGAATGGGTGCCCAATCATACGCCGCGGAATATTTACGAAGCCATCGTCGCGTGGAATTTCGTCTATTACGTTGACAACTGCGACGACATCGGCGGGCTTGACCGGGGACTTCTGCCCTACTGGAACGGCGAGGACGTCACAGATCTGCTCCGCGAGCTCTTCGATCATGTGGACTGCAACGACGCGTGGTCCGGTCCGCTCGGTCCGACTTACAACGGGCTCACCGTGCAGTGCATCCGCGCATCGGGTTGGCACCGCAGACCGTCGATTCAGCTCCTTGTCACGGACGACATGCCCGAGGAAGTCTGGGAGGCGGCGTATGAATCCATCGGAACCTCGTGCGGTCAGCCGGCGTTCTACAACTGGGAGGCGTACAGGCGCGAGATCAACGCAAGACTGCCGCAGGTGCGTGAGGACGACATCGGATACCTCGCGTTCGGCGGATGCACGGAGACCATGATCG
>JAFTPW010000402.1:0-3655 GCA_017463075.1 Clostridia bacterium | reverse complement strand
CGATGCTGTCGGACGTGCACGGAATCGTCGACATGCTGTTTGCGTTCGTTCTGTACACGTCGCTGATGTTCGTGCTCGCA
The DNA here is from genome assembly GCA_017463075.1 of Clostridia bacterium. Classification (GTDB taxonomy): domain Bacteria; phylum Bacillota; class Clostridia; order Oscillospirales; family CAG-272; genus UMGS1696. The sequence continues at coordinate 3,575 of JAFTPW010000402.1, read as the reverse complement.
ATGATGATCTTCACAAAATCGCAGGCAGGATGATGAACGGGTATCTCAATTCAATCATAATTACAGCCGCGGCGTGCCAGATTGCACAGATGATCGTACCCGATTCGGACAGTCTGAAGCGCGGGATTCGCATGCTGTGCGCACTGGCGGTTCTGCTGACGATGCTCTCGCCGGTACGGTATCTGAGAGCAAATTATGACCACATTGCCGCTGCGATTGAGGAATGGCTGAATGACGAAAATACAGCAGAAATCACGGAGGAGCCGATGAATCAGATTGCACAGGCAGTGATGGAGCACGCGGTACAGGCATGCCGGCTGGATCCTGACGGGATGAGAGTGACGCTTCTCACGGACGACAAAACGGGAGAACTCACGGAAATCCAGCTGTTTGTCCGCAGATGTGCGTTCGCTGACCGGGAGGATGCATCCCGCAGATTGACGGAAATATACGGAATACCTGTAAAAATATACAGCGGCACGGGGTGAGAAATGGAGATGACGAAGAAACCTGACAAGCTGAAGCTCGCGGTCATTGCGATGGCTGTGCTCGGAGCGGCGCTGATCCTGCTAGGCGGATTGTCGGGAGAGAAACCGGCGGAAGAGGAAGTAAACTACACGGAAGTCGGATTCTACACGGCGTATCTTGAGGAGCGGGTGGCGAATTTGTGTACGTCGGTTGCCGGAGTCGAGCACGCGGCGGTATTCCTGACACTGGACTGTTCAAGTGAATATATATACAACACGGAAGGTGCGTCGGATTTCCTGATTCTGTCGGGATCGGACGGAGAAGAGGCGGTCCTGCTGCAGGAGATTTACCCGAGAGTACGGGGCGTTGCGGTTGTCTGTACCGGAGGTGATCTGCCGCGGATCCGGGAAACAGTGACCGATCTGCTTGCCGCCGCACTGGATCTGCCGACGCATAAAATCAAAGTTGCGGGAGGATAAATATGCAAAAATGAAATTTCTGACATATCACAGGAACGCGGAGCATAGGATGAAGTACATGAAAGAGGAGGTATCCCACATATGAAACTGAAGGAAATTCCGGGAAAAATCAAACTGCTTTGCAGGAAAATCGGGACACGGACACTGGCGGCGGGATGTGCAGTTCTCGTCCTCGGCGGCGTGATCGTCGTGAACTATATCCTGCAAAAGGATGCAGAAACTGACAATTCCAACAAACTCGCGGTCGATTTATCGTCAGATGCAACAAAGCAGACGCTTGCTGCGGATGAAGTGCTCGATTATTTTGCGTCCATCTCCGTTCAGCGGAAGCAGGCTCGCGATGAAGCCATCGAGGTGCTTGCGTCAGTTGCCGGAAGTGAATCCGCGCTCGAGGAAGCAAAGCAGGCGGCGCTCACCGACATGAATAAACTTGCACTGGAGATTGAACAGGAAGCCAACATCGAGACGCTCGTGCAGTCCAAGGGATTCGCGCAGTGCATCGCTGTCATCAATGAAGACAAGTGCAGTGTCATCGTGGAAACGGCTGGACTGATGCCAGGGGACGTGGCGCAGATTTCCGAAATCGTTTACGAGCAGACGGGAATCGTGCCGGATAATCTCAAGATCATCGAAAAGCAAGCAGATGCATAATCGGTGAATCATATCGCATAAACATACGAAAACCTCCGGTAAGATTATCGGAGGATTTTTTCGGTTACACGTGATTTTTTCGGCGGAATATGGTATAATAAAGAAAAACGACAAGGAGTACCACATGAACGCTCTCAATCAGATCGAGGTCGGCTGGCTTCACGGACTGCATGACGCCGTCGGATGCGCCTTTCTCGATTTCGTTATGCCGCTGATTACCAGTCTGTCGGACGCCGGAATTTTCTGGATCATCCTCGCCGTGATTCTGCTGTTTTTCAGGAAAACGCGCCGCGCCGGGATGACGATGGGACTTGCGCTGATTTTCGGGCTTCTCCTGTGCAACCTCACGCTCAAGCCGCTGACCGCGCGGATCCGGCCGTACATCTTTGACCCGTCCATTCAGCTCATCGTCGGACCGGAGTCGGAGTTTTCTGTCCCGTCCGGACACACAATTTCCGCATTTGAAGGCGCGGTCGGACTGTGGATCCACCACAGAAAAGCCGGATGGGCATGCATCGTCCTCGCCGCCCTGATCGGATTCTCGCGCCTGTACCTCATGGTGCATTATCCCACGGACGTGATCGCGGGCATGCTTCTCGGCATTGTCCTTGCGTTTATGGCATCGTGGTGCGTGAACCGGATCCTTGAGAAGACGAAGATTCCCGCAATCTGAGAATACAAAAGCATCTTTGCCGGGCGGTGAAGGTGCTTTTTTCGCGTCCGTGCGGCAGAATTACCGGAAATATAAGAAAAACCGCATTTTTCCGAAGAAAAACACGGTCAATTCTTATTTGATTTCGACAGTAACCTTCTTGTCGGCAATTTTTGCCGCGGCTTTTGCGACGGTACGGAGTGCGCGTGCGATTTTGCCGTGCTTGCCGATAATCATACCCATATCGGCTTCCGCTACCTTCAGAGTCAAAACAGTGCCGGATTCGTTTTCTTCCTCCGTAACACTTACAGCGTCAGGATCGTCCACAATAGCGCGCGCCATGTCAGCAAGAACCTGTTTCAGGTCGATGTCATGAGTGCTTACGCTGCTTGTATTGTCCATCTTACTTAATGATACCGCTCTTTACGAGAAGGGACTTAACAGTTTCGGTGGGCTGTGCGCCGTTGTTGAGCCACTTTTCAACCTTTTCGGTGTCAACCTTGAGTTCAACGGGAGTGGTCATGGGGTTGTAGTAACCAACTTCTTCGATGAAGCGGCCGTCACGGGGAGATCTGGAGTCTGCAACGATGATACGGTAGAAAGGAGCCTTCTTTGCGCCCATTCTTCTGAGTCTGATCTTAACCATTTTTTCCTCCGGCAATCGGATTGATTGCTCTAAATTAAAATTTATTTTTTGTATTTTTTATAAAAACCCGCGTCGGATTACTGCATCCGGAACGGAATTTTCATCTTTTTCATCGCCTTTTTGCCCTGCATGGTGCCGGCGAGCTGCTTGATCATCTTGTTCATCTGATCGTACTGTTTCAGGAGACGGTTGACGTCCTCAACGGAGGTACCGCTTCCTGCCGCGATTCTCTTTCTTCTGGAACCGTTGATCAGGTTGGGATGTTCCCGTTCCTCTTCGGTCATGGAAAGAATGATCGCTTCGGTGTGAGCCATTGCTTTTTCATCCACCTTGGCATCCTTCAGGGCGCCGGGCTTGACACCGGGAATCATGCCCACGATTTCGTCCAGACTGCCCATGTTCTTGACCTGACGGAACTGATCCAGAAAATCGTTGAGGGTGAAGGAGTTTTCCTTGAGCTTCTTTTCAAGCTCCATGGCCTTCTTTTCATCGAAGTTCTGCTGTGCCTTTTCGATCAGGGTGAGAACGTCGCCCATGCCGAGGATCCGGCTTGCCATTCTGTCGGGGTAGAAGGGTTCGATGGCATCCAGCTTTTCGCCGGTACCGATGAACTTGATGGGTTTGGAAGTGACATGACGGATGGAAAGTGCCGCGCCGCCTCTGGTATCGCCGTCCAGCT
>JAFTPW010000401.1:0-2511 GCA_017463075.1 Clostridia bacterium | reverse complement strand
GGGACTGGAGCTGATTCCGCTGTTTGAAGCCTTCCCGGACGCATCCGTCACTGCCGCAGATATCAGCGCGGACATGCTCGGCGAGCTCATGAAGCGTCCGTTTGCCGGAAAAATCACCTGCGTGACCGGGGACTTTTTCGAAACGGATTTCGGCAGGGACTACGACGCCGTGATCTCGACCTCAGCCCTGCACCACTTCCCGCCGGAGGACAAAGCGGCGCTGTACAGAAAGGTCTTCGCCGCCATGAAGCCGGGAGCTTACTTCGTCAACGCCGACAAATGCGCGGACAACGACGAGGAGCAGGAAATCTGCCTGCGCGACTACGCCGAGGATCCGACAAAATACGCCCACATGGACACGCCTCTGACCGTGGAATGCGAATCCGCCGTTCTCACCGGTGCCGGATTTGAACTCTCTCCCGTCAAGCCCCTGCCCAACGCGAAGTATCATCTGTTCACGGCAAAAAAGCCGGAGTAAAAAATGAGCACCGTAATTCCCGCCAAAAGGATTACGGTGCTGTTGTTTTGCGAATGTTTTTCGTTTAAAGAATTTCCGGTCAGAATTGCGAAAAAGAAAAACCGCAATTTCCGTTAAGAAACTGCGGCTCGTAACAGGGGCACTAAGACTCGAACTCAGGACACGCGGTTTTGGAGACCGCTGCTCTACCAACTGAGCTATACCCCTGTGTGACGGGTATTATTATAGCACACTCTTTTCGAAAATGCAATACCTTTTTCAAAAAAAGTTGAACTTTTTTGCGGATTTTTTTACGGATACCGCTCCCGGCAGTCGGTTTCTCCCGCGATGTAGTCCAGACTCACGTTGTAAAACCGTGCAAGCAGGATGAGGTGACGCAGGGGCATTTCGTGAAACCCGACCTCATAGCGCGAATACACCTGACGGGTGGTGTGCAGATACTCCGCGATGTCCGACTGCTTCAGATCATGATCCTCCCTCAGATCCCGGATTCTTTCCCGATATGTTTTCATGCCGTCCTCCCTTTATGATTTCGCTGACAGAATTCTATCATATTCCGCAGAAAAATCGGGATTATTCACCTGATGTGGTGTACGGATTTTTTATGTGATTCCCGCACCGGTATCGTGCACGCGAAAACCCACATATTTTCACAGAAATCCCTTGCAAAACCTGTGCAGAATGTGGTATCATGGTATCAGATAAAATCAGCGATCATGCAAAGGAGAACATTATGCAGACCATTCACATCAAAGCGGATTTTGCCTCCGTCACCGGCAGAATCAAGCCCATGCACAGCGTAAACAACGGCCCGGCAGCCGTCAGAGGTTCGTCCAATGCCGGATATTTCACCGACGCCGCCATCCCGTTCGCCCGCACCCATGACGCCAACTTCGCTCCCCAGTACGGCGCACCGCACACCGTCGACATCATCTCGATCTTCCCCGACTTCGACGCCGACGAAAACGATCCCGCCTCCTACGATTTCCACCTCACCGATGAGTACATGGAAAAGATCATGGCGACCGGAACGCAGGTGTTCTACCGTCTCGGCAACAAGATCGAGCACGAATCCAAGCGGTACGGTGCTCTCCCGCCGAAGGATTTCGCAAAATGGGCACGGATCTGCGAGCACGTCATCCGCCACATGAACGAGGGCTGGGGCAACGGTCACCACTACGGCATCACCTACTGGGAAATCTGGAACGAGCCCGATCTGCATCCCCAGTGCTGGGACGGTCCGAACGAGCTCTTCTTCGAGCTGTTTGAAACCGCGGCACGGCACCTGAAGGCATGCTTCCCCGACCTGAAAATCGGCGGACCTGCCGTCACTTCCGTGAACAACAAGAAATTCCTCATCCCGTTCTTCGAATACATCACCCGCGACAAGGCAAATCCCGTGCCGATGGACTTCTTCTCCTTCCACCGCTACACGACCACGCCCGAGGATCTCGCCGCGCACTGCTGGGAAGCACGCCGTCTCTGCGACGAATACGGCTACACCGACGCGGAAACCATCCTCAATGAGTGGAACTACGTCAAGAACTGGACGCCGCGCGAGGATATGCTCTACTCCTACCGCACGATTCCCTCTCTCAAGGGCTCCGCGTTCATCCTCTCCTGCATGATCGCCTGCCAGCACAGTCCGCTCGATCACCTCATGTACTACGACGCGCGGGTCAACACAAACTGGAACGGTCTGTTCGATCCTCTGTCGCAGGAGCCGCTCAAGCCGTACCACGCACTCTGGGACTACGCACAGCTTTACAAACTCGGCAGTGAAGTCACCGCTTCGTCGGACTGTGACGATGTAAAAACCGCCGCCGCTGTCAGTGAGGACGGAAAAACCGCCGCGATCCTGCTCTGCTACTACAAGGATCACAAGAGCATGGACGGCAGCGCGTGCGAGGAAGAAACCGTGAAGGTGCGCATCGACTGGTCTGGTTTTGCGTCCGGTGACGGCGTGACTGCGGAATACCGCTTCATCGACACAGCGGACGATGGAAACGAAGTCCGCGTGGAGGAAACCTTCT
>JAFTPW010000400.1:0-15986 GCA_017463075.1 Clostridia bacterium | reverse complement strand
TCCTCTACAAGTCGACGGACAACATGATGATCCAGATGCTGAATCAGCGCGGTGCGGGCTACTCTTCGGAGGACGGCGAGATTCTCATCTTCAACGACACCACGGAGGAGATTCTGAACACCGTTGCGGATGCCGTGCGGTGTGAGTCCTTCTCGACGTTCAAGATTTCCAGCTATCCCGCAAACTTCCTCAACGCCGGACAGTGCATTTTCGCCGTCGACTCCACGGCAGGTGCGACATGGATGGGGTCTGACGCGCCGCTGATCGACATTGCCGAGGAAAATCTCGTGCAGTTTGAGACCGTTGTGCGCATGATTCCGCAGTACGACACCGAAAATCCCGTGATGATCTCGCAAGGTCCGTCGATGTGCGTCTTCAACAAGGATGACCCGCAGGAGGTTCTCGCATCGTGGCTGTTCACGCAGTTCATGCTGACGAATGAGGTGCAGATCGCCTACGCGCAGACCGAGGGATACGTCCCCGTCACATCCAAGGCGCAGAATTCCGACGTATATCAGGATTACCTTTCCCGCGAGGGCGAGGACAACGATCTCTACTACGAAATCAAGCTCAAGGCGTCCAAGCTCCTGCTTGACAGCACCGAAAACACCTTCGTGACCCCGGTGTTCAACGGCTCGGCTTCCCTACGCGACGCGGCGGGTGCGCTGATCGAAAACGTGACCAAATCCGTGCGCCGGAAGGCGGTTGTGGATGAAGAATACCTTGAAAAGCTGTATTCCGACGTCAATTCCCTCTACCGCCTCGACCAGAAGAAGGGCGGAACCCTCGCGGCGGATGCGGATCTCGGACCTCTTCCGGCAACGGCGGTGGTTCTTCTGTCCGCGCTCGGCGTAACGTGGGTGCTGATTCTCGCGTATGTCGGTTACGGTGCGCTGAAAAAACGGAAAAAATAACCCCTTGCGTCAACGGAATAAAAAGGAGAGATGTTCTTGCAATGTCCCTCCTTTTTTTACGTTTTCTGAATATTTGCCGCTTGACAAACACAGGTTCATGCGCTATAATATAGCTGAGCTAAATTTGACAAAATAACTTTTGACGTAAGGAGGATTTGCGTATGCTGCGGATTCTGTTTTTGCTGATGCTGGTGCTGTGTCTGCCGTCCTGTGCCGACCGGAGCGCAGAAACCACGGAGACGGAGGAATATGTCCCGGAGAGGGAAGTGTCGGATTATGAGGTATATGCATCCGGCGCATCGGTGTTTCTGGACTGGAGCACGGTCCGGAATGTGCCGCTTCTGGACTACGGGGTATTTGATGAGCTGAAGAAAATCAAATTTGTGAAAAACAAGCCCGCGGACAATCGCTATATCGACTACGATACGCTGGAAACGGTTCGCATGGAGCAGGCTGGCGGCACAACGGTGGATGCGGCAAGAACAAACGGGAATTTTCTCGACGGCGGAAAAGAGCGGATCAAGCTGTGTACGGACAAGGTCTGCCGGGAAAACGAGGACATGGCGTGTACCCATCTGAGTCTTGCGGGCGGTTTTGTGTGGGAGGATTACGTCTATTTCATCGCCAAATACAAGGCGGAGGATCAGCCGGAAGGAATCCACTGGAAACTGGAATACGAAAACTACCTCATGCGCTACTCCATTCTGAATCATGAGATGGATGTGGTTGTACGCCTGCCGTGGCACTGTACCATTGCGAGAGCCGCATACGGAGTGCTGTACATCGCCTACACGGAGGATGTGGAATGGACGATGACGCAGTACAACCGGAATCTGATCCTGTACGACTGCGCCAACGAGCGGATTGCCATGCTCGAAGGCTTTGACGGATTGTTCCTCACCACCGATCATTACGGCGCGGCGGCACAGGCAAATGAGAGCTTCTACTACTACGACGGCAGGAATTTCATGAAGGTCAGCTGCGATCTCTCGGAAATAATCACCCTTGGCGAAGCGGATCTTGGAGAATCCGTGGCGTGCCGGATCATGCAGCTGGGATACGGACGGGACCGGATTTTTTACAGCGTCTACGATTTCCATACCCAGATGACAGCGGTGCGGACCCTGAAGGATGACGGACACCGCCGGATGGTTGCGGAAAACTGCATCGGCGCCGCGCTTCTCAGTGACGGTCCGCTGGCTGAGCTGTACACCATCGAAGCGGATGAGAACGACGGGCATGCAATCGTGCGGTACAGTCTGGATATGCTGGGACTGGGAGACATCCGGACGGTCGTTGTCAGAGAAGGGGAAGATCTGGCGGCGGGCGAGCATATCACCGGGCTTTACAGCGAAAACCGCGATGTCTTTTTTACAACCGAATTCGGTGAGAACACCGGGCATACCCGCACGTATCGGATCCATGAGCACAGCACGGAGCTGATCGCGGAAGAAGGCGCACCGGAGCAGGCTGACGGGATTGCCGAAATTCATACATAAAACACAGACGGAAGCGATGGATGCGGTGGAAAATATTTCACAATACACATTGACTTTCTCCGAATATTGTGTATAATTAGTATTGTAAGTTTTAATAACTTTTTACAAAACAAAAGGAGACTACGACAATGAAAAAGATTCTTTCCCTCATTCTCGCACTCACCTTCGCACTGACTCTCGTTGGCTGCGGCGCAGGTGAAACCGCTGAAGACGTAAAGGGCGAAGGCGTTATGACCTATGCGGAATACGCTGCTGCTGCTCTTGACACCGAAGTTGTGATCGAAGCATACGTTCAGGCAAAGCAGTCCTGGTGGGACAACAAGGGTACCTTCTACCTTCAGGACAAGGAAGGCGGCTATTTCGTATATGAAATGCCCTGCACCGAAGAAGAATACAACAAGCTGACCCAGGGTACCAAGATCAAGGTTACCGGCTACAAGGCTGAATGGGCGGGCGAAGTTGAAATCATGGACGCGAAGTGGGAAATCCTTGACGGCAATTATGTTGCGACCGCTGTCGACGTTACCGACAAGCTCGGCACCGACGAACTCGTTAACTACCAGAACCAGCTCGTTACCTTCAAGGGCATGACCGTTGATTCCATCGAATACAAGAACGGCGAACCCGGCGACGACATTTACGTAAACCTTTCCTACAACGGTGCTGCATACAGCTTCTGCGTTGAAGTTTACCTCACCGGTCCCGACACTGAAGTATATCAGGCAGTTGGCGCACTCACCGCAGGTCAGACTGTTGATGTTGAAGGCTACCTCTACTGGTACGAAGGCCCCAACACCCACATCACGAGCGTTGTTGTAAAATAATTCAAACGAAAACAGAATCACACGCGGGACACTCTCTGAACGGGGGCTGTCCCGTGATTCATATTGGTACATAACAATTGGAGGTTCCCGTGTCCAGTATTCCCGCACAGTACAAGCGCACAAAATTCGCCTGTTACTTCAACTATCCGTCCATGGCAGCGGTGTTCAGTCTGCCGCCCATGCTCTTTCTGACATTCCGGGAGATGTACGGCATTTCCTATACCCTCCTCGGCACGCTGGTTCTGGTGAATTTCTGCACCCAGCTGACGGTGGACCTGATTTTCTCGTTCTTCACGAAGTATTTCAACATTCAGAAAACCGTCTGCTTCACTCCCCTGATCTGCACGGCGGGCTTTCTGATCTACTGCCTTGTACCCGCGCTCTTTCCGCAGTATGCGTATGCGGGGCTCGTGGTCGGAACTCTCGTGTTCTCCATCGCGGCAGGTCTCAGTGAAGCGCTCATCAGTCCCACGCTTGCGGCAATCCCCGGCACCGACGAGCGCGACATGAGCTTCCTGCATTCCATGTACGCATGGGGCGTTCTTGCCGTGATTCTCATCAGCACTCTGTACTTCCAGATTTTCGGACGTCAGAACTGGCTCTGGCTGGCACTGATTATGGCATGTCTGCCCATCATCACCTCCGTGCTGTTCTTCACCTCTCCCATGCCCGAGATGGACATCACGCCCGCGCAGGGTCAGTCGGGATCGAAGAAGCGGACTTACGCCATGGCGCTGTGCGTTGCGTGCATCTTCATGGGAAGCGCGGCGGAAAACACCATGACCAACTGGATCTCCAGCTTTGTGGAGTCGGCTCTCTCCATCCCCAAGGCGGCGGGTGACGTTCTCGGTATGGCGGCGTTCATTTCCCTGCTGGGTCTGGCGCGCGTCCTTCACTCCAAATACGGCGGCAAGATGATCAATATCCTCCTTGTGAGCATGATCGCGGCGGTCGTATGCTACCTCACAGCGGCAATCAGTCCCAGTCCGGTGCTTGCTCTCATCGCCTGCGTGCTGACCGGATTCTTCACCTCCCTGCTGTGGCCCGGTACCCTCATCCTCATGGAAGAGCAGATTCCCGGCGTCGGTGTTGCGGCATATGCCCTGATGGCGGCAGGCGGTGACTTCGGCGGTTCCATTGCACCTCAGATGATGGGCATCATTGTTGACAGCGTGTCCGCGAGCGAATGGGCAGTGCAGATCGGCAGCCAGCTTTCCCTCGCACCCGAACAGGTCGGCATGAAGGTCGGTATGCTCGCGGCGGCGGCGTTCCCCGTCATCGGCACGTTCCTCCTGCTGTACATGAAGCGGTATTTCAGGAAGAACCCGCTTAAATCGTAAATGAAACGGAAACTTCGCAGATCATCCCGGTCGTGCGGAGTTTCTTTTTGCCGCAGAATGGTACGAAAATGAACGGAAAGAGTTGAATTGTACCCGCAGTGGTGCTATAATATAGTTATCATTACATAGAAACCGGAGACCGTTATGAATATTCTGAAGAAGCTCGTTCTGCCGGAATACATGGTGCGCGAATCTCTGCGGATGGGAAGCGACTATCCCGCCGGCGAGATGTACCGAAATTTCATCCGGATCGCATGGCCCGCGCTGATGGAATCGGTGCTGATCGGACTGGTATCCTTCGTGGACTCGGTGATGGTGTCGTCCGTTGGAGAAACCGCCGTCGCCGCTGTGGGTCTGACGAACCAGCCGAGACTCCTGTTCTACGCGATTTTTCTCTCGCTCAGCATCGCGGTCAACGCCATGGTCAGCCGACGGTTCGGCGAAAAGGATCAGCGGCGCGCCAATCAGGTGCTCTCCATGGTTCTGCCGATTGCGGTGATCCTGTGCGCGGTGTTTACCGTGATCGCGTTCGCGGTGTCAAGACCCTTGCTCCTCTTTGCCGGCGCGCAGGAGGACACGATTGATCTCGCCATCCCGTACTTCCGCATCACCATGGTCGGCATGAACTTCACCGTCATCTCGCTCATCATCAACGCGGCACAGCGCGGCAGCGGCAATACGCGCATCTCGATGACGACGAATCTCTCGGCAAACCTCGTGAACGTGGTGTTCAATGCACTGCTCATCAACGGGCTCCTCTTCTTCCCGAAGCTCGGCGTCACCGGTGCGGCGATTGCAACCATGCTCGGCAACATGGCGTCCGCGATCATCTCGATCCGTTCCGTGTGCGTGAAGGGCAGATTCCTCCGGCTCGAGTGGCGGGAGATGTTCCGGTGGGACCTCGATCAGCTGAAAACGGTGTTTTCCATCGGTTCCGGCTCGCTCGTTGAGCAGGTCTTCATGCGGTTCGGGTTCTTCTCGTACGCAAAACTCGTTGCGGAGCTCGGAACAACGGAATTCGCCACCCACCAGATCGTCATGAGCATCATCACGCTCTCGTTCACGGTCGGAGACGGTCTCGGCGTGGCGTCGTCGGCACTCGTCGGGCAGAATCTCGGCAGAAAACGCCCCGACCACAGCCTCATCTACGGCAGTATCGGTCAGCGGTTCGGGATGTGCATCAGTGTGCTCCTCGTCGTGCTCTTCACCTTCGGCGGCGGATTGTTGGTCGGTCTGTTCTCGGATGACGCGGAAATCATCGCTGTCGGGCGGCATCTCTTGTACATTGTAGCCGTCACCGCACCGTTCCAGGTGTCGCAGGTCATCTACCGCGGATGCCTCAACGGCGCAGGGGATACAAAATTCACCGCAGTCGTGTCGTTCATCTCCATTGCGCTCGTCCGTCCCGTGCTGACGTACATTCTGTGCTATCCCGTTGGCTGGGGTGTCTACGGCGCGTGGGTGTCCCTCTTCATCGACCAGCTGACCCGGTTTGCGTTCACGGCATTCCGCTTCAACGGCGATCAGTGGTATAAGAAGAAAATTTAAGGCAACACCGCACAATTCCCGGCTAACGCCTTGGCGGCACATTTGCTTGCATCTTTCCCGTCATTCGTCACAAATCTCGTTGGCAGAGGAGTCACTCTTGCCGCCTCAATTTGTTTAGACTGACGGAAAATCTGACTGCGCAACTGCACCACCAGAACTGTGCGGTGGTGCCTTAAGCAAAACGAAAACTCCCATGACGATTCACGGGAGTTTTTTTGTTGGGTTGAAAATTAAATCTCACACAGCCCGTCCGCGGAGTCAAGCACTTCGGAAATCTGCACGCGGGCGCCGTTTTTTATCATGCCGAGGTTGATCGGGAACAGATTGCGGGTTGCGCATACCGTGCTGACGGAGCAGGTGCCGGATTCCGTCTTCGCGTAGAGCGTCACGAAATTCTCCTCCATCTTCGCGTACAAGGGAGCGCATTTTCTGCCCTTCTTCGCGTCAACGAAAAGCTCGCCGTTCACCTTGTCCACGGTGATGTTCGCACGGTCGCCGCTGTCCGAGGTGTACACAATCTCGCACGATCCGCTGTCCGCACCTGCTGCGATGCCGGCGATTCTCGTGTAACCCGCACCTGCCGCGACGGTGTAGGACGGTGTGTCGCATTCGGTGAAGGTCAGGCGGCGGTAGTTCTTGTAGTTCACGGCGAAGTCGGAGAGAATCCGAACGTTGTGTACGGTGGGATTGAGTCCGGGCGCGATCAGGTCACTCAGCTGACCGGGATTTACGTCATTGCCCTTGACGTACACAAGACCGCCGTTCAGGTTGATGCACGGTGCGTCCTTGAGTCCGGGTGCGCATCCGAACAGCCTGCCGGCATGAGCAGTACACGCGCCGTTTGAGCCGTCTTCCCATTCCATGAAGTTGTTGATGGAGAGGTTCGCGCCGTGGGATTTGAATTCGACGTGGATATAGCTGGTGTCGATGTAGATGTTGTCGCCGATGAATTCCGCGTGACCGAGCACGATGCCGCGGGTATGCGACCACCATCCGTCATTGCCCACGTGTCCGAGACAGCCCGTCCAGATGTGGAGATTGGTCGCGTAAACGAAGGATGCCTCCTGAATGATGCCGACGCAGGTGCCCATGATCTCGATGCCGGAGAGACGGTTGTCGCCGAGATGCGTGCCGAGGTAGATGCCTACGGACGGGAGGGATTCATCCGATGTGCCGAGGATCGTCATGTTCTGCAGGAACAACGGACGGGACGCGAATCCGGGCTTTGCGGGATCGTTTGCGGCGCAGAGACCGTAGCCCCGGATGCCGTACATGCCGACCTTGTTCACGAATGTGGCGGTTGCCTGAATGCAGGGATTGATGTAGATCGCGCATTCCCTGGAGTGGCAGACGATGTTGAGGTCTTCCACGGTGAACCTGCCGCTTCCGCCGAACTGAACAACGCCGACTTCGTCAAGCGGATCGGTCGCGTCGTGCTCAATGTCGGAGATGAGCCACGTGTGCGTCATATCAACCACACCGCTGCGGGCATATCCGACGCCGTAAATGGGATTTTTGATGACGAGCGGACGGCTGACCTTGTACTTGCCGGCAGGGAAGAAGAGGGCATGGTCGGCGGTGTACCTGTTGACGATTTCCGAGACGTCCTCGGAGCCGTCGTTTTTCGCACCCAGCGTGAGCACGTTGAGCATGGTTTCGTCGCGCGGGATTTCCGTGATATCTTTCATAACGCAGTCTCCTTTTCGGGGATTTTAGTTTATTCTTGTCTCCATTATACTGAACCCCGGCGGTTTTTGCAATAGTTTTTGGTGATTTTCTCTTGCATCGCGGGTACTTTTCTGTTATACTGATGACAGGAACAAATCGAATCAAATTCAACGGAGGTTTTTATGAATTTCTGCCTGAACAGTGCGCATTTCTATCCCGCGGTGCCGGACGTGAAGATCACTGACGGATTTTTCGCGCCGTTTATCGAGAAGATCCGCACCGTGACCACGCCGGACGTGTTTGCAAAATTCCTCGCCGACGGTGCCATCGAGAATTACGAAAGAGTCGCGCGCGGCGAAAAAGGCGGTCATGCGGGTCCTCCGTGGTATCACGGTCTGATCTGCGAGGTCATCCGCGGCGTGTCCGATATGCTTGCCGTGACCTATGACAGTTCCATTGACGAGCGGCTTGACGGCATCATCGACGCAATCGAGCGCGCGCAGGCGACTGACCCTGACGGCTGGATCAATCCGTACACGACGCTGATGTGCCCGGAGAAGAGATGGGGTCTGAACGGCGGCAACGTGCGGTGGCAGCATGAAACCTACGACGCGGGATGCCTCGTGGAAGCGGGTGTGCATCACTACCGTGCGACCGGGAAGACGAAGCTCCTCAAATGCGCGGTCACGATGGCGAATTACCTCGCTGACAGAATCGGACCGGCACCGAAGTGGAACGTCGTCTGCGAGCACTCCCTGCCGGAGATGGCGCTGATCGAGCTGGAACGCCTCTTTGACGACGAACCGGAGCTTGCGGATACCGTCGGAGCGAAGCGCGGTGAGTACCTCAGACTCGCGAAATTCTTTATTGACAACAAGGGAAACCACGATACCCGCCACCAGTTCCCGCGGTTTTTGCAGGAATACGCGCAGGATCACCGTCCGACCCGGGAGCAGAAGGAAGCCATCGGACACGCCGTCCGTGCGACGCTGTTCTACACCGGCATTTCCGACTGCGCGCTTGCCTGCGATGACGACAGCCTGAGAGAGACCGCCGTGACGATCTGGCGCGATATCGCCGAAACCAAGCTCCACATCAACGGCTCCGTCGGTGCGCACCGTGATGACGAACGCTTCGGTCAGCAGTACGATCTGCCGAACAATGCGTATCTGGAAACCTGCGCGGGTGTGGGTCTGGCGTTCTTCGGTGCGTCCCTGTTCAAGCTCACGCGGGATGCATCCGTGTGGGATACCGTGGAAAATACCCTCACCAACCTGATGCCCGCGTCCGTGAGCGAGGATGGCGTGCATTATACCTACGAAAATCCGCTGGAAACCCGGGGCGGAACCGAACGCTGGTCGTGGCACGGATGCCCCTGCTGTCCTCCGATGCTTCTGAAGCTGGTCGGCGTGATGCCCTCGTGGATTTTCTCCGCCGACGGGGACGATCTGTGGCTGAATCTCTACATCGACGGCGAAGCGGCGTTCGGGGACACGAAAATCGCGCTGTGCGGCAGAAAGCTGACCGTAGATGCACCGGCTGCGAAGACTGTACACATCCGCATTCCCGAATGGGCGCACGATTTTGCCCTGACGGCGGATTATACCGTCGAAAACGGCTGTGCCGTCGTGAAGGTTGACGCAGGTGTGACCGAAATCGGCATTTCCTATACCGAAAAAATCGCGAAAATCATGGCTCACCCGTGGGTCGGTGCGGATACCGGAAGAATTGCATTCAAGCGCGGCGCCGTCCTGTACTGCTGTGAAAAGCAGGTGGACAAGTGGGAAGACCTCGACCCGATCCTCGGCGACGACGCACCCGTGCTCCGCGATGACGGCATGATCGAAGTGACCGCAGAAAACGGTGAGAAGTTCGAGCTGATCGAATACCGCCGCTGGAACAACCGGGGCCCGCTTCCCATGCGGATCTGGTTCCGTCAGAAGGGACACCGCGCGGACAAGTGCAGCCTCGACGGATGGGAAGGGCGGCTATACCGCGAGTACTGCGTATTCGACTAAGAGAATAGATAAGAAATAACAGATAATAGATAAGAGATATGGCTGTCGGCGTATGAGATCCGATGACATATCTCTTATCTTTTCCTTATTATCTATTCTCTGTTATCTTAGCCGAAGGCGCTTCCAGTGGGTTCCAGTTCCGTTTTATATAGCACCGCATGTAGAGGACGAAGATGAGCATGTTGTGCGCGATCATGCAGGCCCATGCGGAGACGAGTCCGAGGGAGAGAAGCTGCGTGCAGAGGAAGGTTCCCACGATGCGGACGCCCCACATGCCGGCGATGTTGTATGCGAACGGGAGCTTCGTGTTGCCGACGCCGAGAATCATGCCTTCCATGATGATCGAGAAGCCGTAGAAGGGCTCGGAGACGGCAACCATGCGCAGGACGGTCGATCCGAGTGCGATGACTTCCGCTCTGTCGGAGAAAATATCCATGAACGGCGGTGCAAGCACGAACAGGAGTCCGCCCGAGAGGATCATCAGCCCGATTTCAATCGGAATCATCATCGCGGCGAGATCGCGCATGCGCTGTTTGTCCTTCGCGCCGTAGGCATTTCCGGCGAGAGTCGCGGCGGCGGTCTGCATGCCGTATCCGGGGATATAGAACGCGGATTCGACGGTGTTTGCGATGGTGTGCGCCGCAGTTGCCGCTTCTCCGAGGGAGTTAATCATCGACGCAAACGCGACATAGCCGAAGGAGGTGCCGAACCGCTGGAGCATATTGGGCAGTGCGGTTTTCAGACACGGTCCGAGAATCTGCATGTCGGGCGTGAATTTCTGACCGCGCGGAGACACCATCGGATGCCGCCAGAGAACGACGGTGATGAGCACGCCGCCGACCGTGAACGCGATGGCTGACGCGACTGCCGCACCGATGACGCCCATTCCAGCACCCCACATGGGGACGGGCAGACCGAAAATGTGCATTGTGCGGGACGGATAGATCAGGAGAAAGTTGAGAACCACATTCACAAGATTCACCAGCACCCCGATTTTCATGGGGGATTTGGTGTCACCCGCCGCGCGCAGGACGGTACCGAAGATCATCGACGCCGTACGCGGGAGCATGGGCAGATAGAGGATGAAGAAATACTGACCGGCGAGGGTGCGGATGCTTTCGTCCACCTGCATCCATGTCGGGATGATGCCGCTGAGCGAGAGGGTGAGCGCGGTGAAGAACGTTCCGGCGATGAGGACGATGAACGCCGCCTGCGCCGATGCACGGGATGCCGCGTTTTTGTCACCCGCACCGTAGGCACGCGCGATGAAGGAGAGAAATCCCACGCCGAGAGCGGATACGGAACTGCCGACGAGCCACGATACCGTGGAGGTTGCCCCGACCGCGGCGGTAGCTTGGGTTCCGAGCGAGCCGACCATGGCGGTGTCGATGTATTGTACAGCCGTCTGCATGAGCTGCTCGAGCATGGTGGGCCACGCAAGCGAAAGAATGACGGCGATCATCTGCCTGTTCAGCCGAAAGGATTTTGTCTGCATGTTGTCCTGTCCTGTGTGAATTTTTTAATATTATAACAGAAAATATACAGAATTGCAATCGCAAAACAAAAACCGGGGCACAGCGTACTCCGGTTTTGTATGCAGTTTTCAGTCTTCCGCGGTTTCGTTTGTCTCCTCGCCCGGGAGTGCGTATTTTTCCGGGACGGGCGCGTGCTTGTCGAGGAAGATCGGCTCGTTTTCGTAATCCCGCGGAGGCAGGTGATCGAGATAATCCGCAGGCTCGGTCGAGGCGTTCTTTTTGCGCAGGACGGCGTCGGTTTCCTGCCGGGTCAGCGCACAGAGCACAGCCGCCGCAGGAACCCCGAGAATCATGCCGGCGAAGCCGAAGAATCCGCCCGCGATCGTGATGGAAACCAGTACCGCGAGGGAGGTGAGCCCTGTGCTGTCGCCGAGAATCTTCGGACCGATGACGTTGCCGTCAAGCTGCTGGATAATCAGGATCATCAAAAGGAACCAGAGCGTCATGATGGGATCCGCAATGAAGACAATGAACGCCGACGGAATCGCACCGATGAACGGGCCGAAGAACGGGATGACGTTGGTGATGCCGACGATGACGGAGATGAGCAGGGGGAAGGGCATTTTCGTGATGCTCATGACGATGAAGGTCAGAATGCCGATGATGATGGAGTCGATGATTTTGCCGTAGATGAAGCCGCCGACGGTCTTGTCCGTGTAGCGGAGCAGGTAGATGAGGTTTACGTAATGCCGGCGTGAGAGGAATGCGGCGAGGAATTTCTTGAGCTTGGAAATCAGCCGCTCCTTGGCGAGAAGCATGTACACCGCCGCGATGATGCCGATGAGAGCGTTCTTCACTTCAACGACGAACCGCGTGCCGTAGGAGATGACGTAATCCGCCGCGGAACCGAGCAGATTCGAGAATTTCGCGATGATGGACTGCACATCCGTGGAGATTTCGTTGACGTCCATGAATTCGTACAGGTTTTCGTACTGCCCGTTGAAGAGCGGGAATTCACGCACGAAGGTGTCCGCCAGTTTCTGAGCCGCCGCAACGTAGTCGGTGATCTTGGACTCGAGATCCTTGAAGCTGGAGACCACCTGCGGGATAACGAGACCGACGAGGATGGACAGAATGAGCAGGAAAACGATCATGCCCATGGTGACGCTGAGCGGGCGCTTCAGTCTGCTGCCAATTTTTGAGGATTCGGGGAATTTCAGAACGTGCTTTTCGAGCTTCTTCATGATCGGATTGACGAGGTACGCGATGATGAAGCCGTAGATGAACGGGGAAAAGACGCTGAAAACCTTGTCGAAGAAGGCGCCGATTTCCGCAAGATGGAAGCAGAGCAGGGCAAATAGGATGATTGCCGCCGACGTCAGGAATACGTACAGGGCGATCTGGATATATTTCGAATTTTTGAATGACTGCACAGCGAGCCTCCCGTCCCATGATGGATTTGACTATATTTTAACCTGATTCACGGTATATGTCAATAGAAATTGTGCATTTTTAATGAAACTTTAATTTTGTTTGTACTCTTCCACGATCTGCGAAATCGCGAGGTAGTCGTTGGTGAGGATGCAGTCAATGCCCATGTCGAGGTATTCGCGGCAGGAGTCTTCGTCATCCGACCAGAATACGTTGCAGAGGATGCCGTGCGCGTGGGCTTTTTCGACCATTTCGCGGTTGAAATACGGACGGAAGAGCTGGACCTTTTCGCATCCCAGCTCGATGGCGCGGTCAACGATAGCCCACGGGCGGCGTCCGTCATGTCCCACACAGCGGCAGAGATCGGGCGCGTATTCGTGAACCTTCCGGAGAATGTCATCGCTCACCGTCATGAAGTAGATGTACTTTTCGCAGTCGTATTTCCGGATCAGACCGACGATTTTCTCGATCATGGGGTCGGGCTTCTCGGTATCCCAGATCTTGACGTGAATATTCATGATCGTGTGGCAGGCGAATTTCGCGAGGATTTCTTCAAACTTCACGATTTTCAGACCCTTGAACTTTTCCCCGTGCTTCACGCCGAAGTCGAACGCGAGAAGCTCCTCGTACGTGTAATCCCAGACATTGCCGTGCCCGTCGGAGACGCGGTCGAGGGTGCTGTCGTGGATCGAAACCAGCTCGCCGTCCTTCGTTGCCCACAGATCAAACTCGATTTCCTCCGCTCCCAGCGCAATTGCCGCACCGAACGCGGGCATGCTGTTTTCCGGGGCGAGCGTGCTCCATCCGCGGTGTGCACAGGTGCGCGGGTAGGGCATTCTGTCATCGGGACGCACGATCATGGCACCTCCCGGTCGGTAGTTCCACGGAGTCCGTCCGATCTCGATGTATTCGTGATGTGCGGCGTCTCCGCGTCCGAATCCGGCGGGCTTGAGATGCTTCGCGTGCGGATCGAAGTCGACTGTCTCCATCCCGAAGCGTCCGCGCATGTTTGCGAGCACTTCACCCTTCGGGGACACAATCATCGATGCGCCGCAGACGGTGGAATCCTCGCCGAAGCTCACGGACGAGCGCACGACGTAGGCGTTGGTGTTGTATGCGAGGAAGCGGCACATGATCTCGAGCGCGTCGTGGCTGTCGCTTCTCTGGAGGGAGCATCCGATGACGACGTCGACGTTCTGCCGCGCCATGGGAGCAAACGCTTCGTAGAAGTAGAAGTCGTAGCAGGTCAGGAACCCGTAGCGGATGCCGTCAATTTTCATCACCGGGGGCGGCGTGAAGGATTCGGTGTATTCGTGTCCGATGCCGGCGTCCAGCTCAAGCGGAGGAATGTGGCGCTTGTAATATTCACCGAGCGTCTCTCCGTCCCGTCCGATGGCGATGGTGGTGTTGCGTATCTCGCCGTTCACTTCCACGAGGGCATTCACGAACACAATTGCCTGACAGCGGACAGCGGTTTCGCGGCATTTTTCCATCAGGGTACCGATGTACCTGTCGTGATCCGCGAGAATTTCCGTCCGGGTCGACGCGGCACACGGCACATCGCTGTACTCCGGCAGAACGATCACGTCGACGGTGGGATCCACGGCGTCAAGGAGGCTCATCTTGTACGCGAAGCAGTCGTCACTCCGGCTTCTGTCACGCGAATAGGGCGGCTGAAGGATGGTGTATTTCATGGGTTCGCTCCTTTGCGTTTTTTCTTTCATTATAACAGAAATACGCGTGGTTTGCAACGAATATCGGATTGATTTCCGGTAAGGTTTCTGCTATAATAAAAGAAAAAACGGCATGTGCCGGAAAGGACGACTTATGAAATTCTCCATCCGCAATCCCCTTGACGAAGGCTGGTACGCCGATCCCGAAGCGAGATACTACGAGGGCAAGTACATCATCTACGTCACCCACTCCCTTCCGTTCGACGATCAGCACAACCACTCCTGCTTCGTGTCCGAAGACCTGACACACTGGGAAAAGATCGAAAACATCATCGACATGGAGGGATTCCCGTGGGCAAAGTGCGCGATCTGGGCTCCCACCATTGAAGAAAAGAACGGCAAGTACTACTACATCTTCGCATCCAACGACATCCCGCACAAGAGCGAAATCGGCGGTCTTGAAATCGCGGTTTCCGATTCTCCCACAGGCCCCTTCAAGGCACTCATGGACAAGCCCCTTGTCGGGGAATTCCACAACGGCGCACAGCCCATCGACGCGCATCTCTTCAAGGACGACGACGGCACGATGTATCTCTACTACGGCGGCTGGGGTCACTGCAACATCTGCAAGATGAACGACGACATGACCGGATTTGTGCCCTTCGAGGACGGCGAAATCTTCAAGGAAATCACTCCGCCCGATTACGTGGAAGGTCCGTGCATGATGAAGCGCGGCGGCAAGTACTACTTCATGTGGTCTGCTGGCGGCTGGACGAACGGCACCTACCGCGTCAACACCTGCATCGCGGACAAGCCGTGGGGTCCGTTCAAGGAAGCATCCACGATTCTCTCCACCGGTGACAGCACGATCGCAAACGGCCCCGGTCACAACGGCTTCCTCTACCTGCCCGAGAAGGATCAGTACCTGATGGTTTACCACCGCCACAAGCCCGGCATCAAGAACGGCAACGCAAGATTCCTCTGCATCGACCGCATGGATCTGGACGAAAGCGGAAACATCGTTCCGGTTGTGATGACTGAAGAATGGGAATACGACGAATAATGCATCATTCATAATGCAAATGCGAAAGACCGATGTATGGCTTCAATGCTGTACACCGGTCTTTTTGTTATGCTTTTGTGATGAGAATTGCGTGGACTGTGCAGAGGAGGGCGAGGATGGCGGAGAGAATCAGCGGGAGCGGGAGGGTGAGAGTTCCGGGAATGCGGCACACCACTTCCGTGAGCACGGCGGGACATGCGGCGGATGCGAGAAAGGCAAGGCTGTACGCGGTGATTTTCGCGATGCGGTTCCGCTGAGTCACTCCGAGCGCGATGCATGCGGCGGTGACGATGAGCCAGATGCCCATGATGACAGTGAACATTGTTCCTTGCGCCGCTTCATACACGGGCTCGACGTCCCCTTCATCCTTCATCAGCTCATGCAGCATCGGAATCAGCTCATGCCGGGAACGGATCTCCCACACGCCGGGTGCAGCTTCCTCTGCGGAATGCGGGATTCCCGTGGCGTCAAGGGCGGAGGTGATGTCGTCCTCCGTGCGCAGAACAAGCAGATTGCCGGATTCATTGTAGGTT
>JAFTPW010000399.1:0-15876 GCA_017463075.1 Clostridia bacterium | reverse complement strand
TGTGCATGGTGAATATTTCGAAATCGGAAAAAAGATCGGCAAAATCGGACTCGCCCTCGAAAATAAGAAAAAAGGAAAAAACGCCCGCGTTTCAAAATCAAAGAAAAATCCCGGCAAAGCAAAGTAAAACACTCTCTCCACGGCGCGCGTGAGCCAAAACAAACAAACAATTTAAGTAACGAAATCCCGCAATCGCCTCACGGCTGCTGTGAGCAGGGTCTCGGTGGTCCCTGCGAACTCGCGACCAGTTTTCTGATAATTTGGACGGAACCAATCGGCATCGCACCCTCAGCTCCAATCAGAAATTGCATCCGTAGACCGCCGAAAGATCGTTTTAGACAAAACGTTGTCATGAAAAATCCCCCGAAGCTGACGTAACCATATCCGTGCACTCCCCGTAGAGCACCCGAACCTCGTCCGTATAAAGTTTTTTGCGGAGCTTTTTTACAAAAAAGCGACCGTATCTCCACCCCAAAACATACCACCACACAAAATCCCCACAGGAGGTACCCCATATGAATTTTCTGATCTGCTCCGTCACGGCGGGCGAGGGACATAATTCCACTGCCAAGGCGATCCGGGCTGAGTTTGAGAACAGCGGACATGAATGCACCGTGCTCGATAC
Organism: Clostridia bacterium; assembly: GCA_017463075.1. GTDB lineage: Bacteria > Bacillota > Clostridia > Oscillospirales > CAG-272 > UMGS1696. The sequence goes on along the minus strand of JAFTPW010000399.1, from coordinate 15,251 downwards.
GTTTGATTATATCTCGCCGGAGCTTGCCAAGGTTATCTCCGAGGGTTATCTCCTCGTCACGGAGAAAGCGAAGGCGGCGTATAAAATCGGGTACCGGCTTGCCGAACGCGAACGCAGACATCCACTCCGCGAGAAACTCCCCGAAAAACTCACCGAAGCCTTCTATGACAGCCGCGATGAACTCATCACCGTCACCATGACCGACGACCTCGCTGTCTATATCAATAACGGAGACTTCGACGTCATCCTCTTTACCCACCCGTTCGCAGGCGCTCTGCTCCAGATGATGAAAAAACGCGGGCTCATCCATAACCGCACCGTCGGGATCCTCACCGATTTCACGTTCCATCCCTACTGGGAACAGTGTACCGCCAATGAGTTCGTCGTCGTTCCGGATTCGCTCCTTCTCCCGCAGGCAAGACGCAAGGGCTTCCGGGACGAGCAGATTCTCCCACTCGGCATCCCGATCAATCCGAAGTTTGCGTCTTCCGTATCCAAATCCGAAGCCAGACGAAAGCTCGGACTCGATGAGAACCTTCCCACATTCCTCCTCATGGGCGGCTCCATGGGCTACGGTTCCATGGCTGAGAACGTCCGGAAAATCGATACCTTTGATTTTGACAGAAATTTCCAGCTCATCGCCGTGTGCGGAAACAACGCCGACGCGAAGGCTGAAATTGAAGAATACGCGAAAACAGCAAAGCATCCCATCCTCACCACCGGATTCGTAGATTACGTCAGCCTCCTCATGGACGCCGCCGACTGCATCATTTCCAAACCCGGCGGACTGACCACCAGCGAAAGCCTCGCAAAATGCCTGCCCATGATTATCGTCAATCCCATCCCCGGTCAGGAGGAGCGCAATACCGAATTTCTCCTCAATAACGGATGCGCCATGGCGTCCTCGAAAACCTGCCCCCTTGAGGAGTGCATGTACCAGCTTCTCTCCTCCGAAACGCGGCTGAACTCCATGCAGGACTGCATCCGCTCCATTGGCAAGCCCAATTCCACCCGCGATGTCTGCGCTTTTGCCGTCGATCTCGCTCATACCCCGTTCATTGAAGAACTCCCGGACGACTGTTCCGATAGCGACGTTTATATCTACCAGAACGGCGTGTTCACCAAAGATACTCAGGAGTAATTATGACCTATCAGGAATTCTCAAACCTCTATCTCAGCGCGATTTCTCCCGATCTGCCGGGATTTGATTCGCTCTATCCCGCCGCGTCTTCCGATGACTGCACGAAAAAACTCTTCGCCGTCACCGAAAAACTCATCGAGAACGCAAAGAAATTCAACCTCACCTCCATTCTCGAGCCGTCGGAGATCGTCCGCAAGCACCTCATCGACTCGCTCATCCCGCTCGGTCTCTTGAAAAACGCCGGTATTTCCTTCTCCACCGCTCTCGATATCGGTACCGGCGCCGGATTCCCGCTTCTTCCCATGGCATGCGCCGCACATGACGTGAAATTCACCGGCATGGACTCCACGGCGAAGAAAATTTCCCATATCCGGGAAACGGCAGAATTCGCGCAGATGGATAACGTCTCTGCCGTAGCCGGACGCGCGGAAGAGCTCGCCCACGATACCCTCCGTCAGTCGTTCGATCTCGTCACGGCACGTGCGGTTGCGGCTCTGCCCGTCCTCATCGAGCTGTGCGGCCCGTTTGTCAAGGTCGGCGGTCACTTCTGCGCGCTCAAGTCCAATATTGAAGGCGAACTGGAAATTGCCGATAAAGCCGGACGCGTCCTCGGGCTCACCAATATCGCCGTCATCGACTACGAAATCCCCGGCGGGGATAAGCGCTGCCTCGTCCTCTACCGCAAGACTTCGCCCACTCCCGCAAAATACCCGCGCCGCTACGCTGAAATCACAAAACGCGCCCTCGGCTGAGATTCCCCGACAGCGTGCGAACCATTCATACAAAGTCCCGTCACCATGCGGGATTTTTTCTTTTTTCCCCCGCAATCACCCGCGATTTTCCAGTGACATTGTGACAGAAATAACGGCAGTCCTGTGGTATAATCGTATCACCCAAAATTCATAAACCGGAGGTACACCTATTCCATGTTCTGGGGCAAACTCAAGGAAATCACCAAAATCGTACGCGAAATCCCAATTTCCGACATTATCGTGCCGGAGGACCGCATCCGCAGAATCGTTCACGACAACGCACTCGACGCCCTTGCCGATTCCATCCGTGAACACGGCATCATCGAACCGCTCATCGTGCACAGAACCGAAAATGTTTCACGTGAAACAAATTCCGGATTGTTCGTCCTCATCGCCGGGGAAAGAAGACTGCGCGCCGCGGAAATTCTCGGTCTGACTGCGGTTCCGTGCGTTTCCATCGACGCAAACGAAGTCGACGCCGCCGTGCTTGCCATCATCGAAAATCTGCACCGCGAGGATCTCTCCATGTTCGAAGAAGCCGCCGCAATCGCCTCCCTCATCCGCCTCACCGGAATGACGCAGGAACAGTGCGCGCAGAAGCTCAGCGTCAGCCAGTCGTATGTTGCGAATAAAATGCGCCTGCTCCGTCTCACCGAGGAGGAACAGACACTCATTCTCGAGAACGGACTCACCGAACGGCATTCCCGCGCTCTGCTCCGCTTTGATTCCGCCGACGAGAGAATCGCCATCCTCAGAACCATCGTCGAGAGACACATGAACGTCGCGCAGGCGGAGGATTACGTCGAATCCATGCTGTGCGCGAAGTCCCGGTTCGACGAAATGCAGGCAAAACCAGCGAAAAGTGAACAGCGCATGAAGCTCGTCATCCGCGATATCCGCCTGTTCTATAACTCCATCGACCACGCCGTCGACGTCATCAAAAAATCCGGAATTGCCGTCGAATCAAGCCGAAAAGAAACCGAGGAAGGTACCGTCATATCGATCCTTCTGCCGAAAGCGGGATGAAGCAGGTGTGAGTTTTAAATTTGAAGTTTTGCGCATGAATTTGCGATATGGTATTGACTTATGTTGTAGTATGTAGTATAATTATGATGTACATACGACATATTTCATCCACCAATTGTTTCACGTGAAACATCCGCATCACTCCACGGCGCGCGTGAACCAAACCCAATAAGCAATTTAAGTAACGAAATCACTCCACGGCGTGGGCAGATAGGGTCTCGGAGGTCCCTAGCTGCCGTATTAACGATTTTCTTATACATTGGTACGCACCAATCGGCATCGCACCCTCAGCTGCAATCTGAAAATTCATCCGTAGAGCGAAATCATACAACCAAAGCTTCACGTGGTCAAGACAGAATCCCCTGAAGCAAACGCCACCATACCAGTTCACTCCCCGTAGAGTCCCAAAACCTCGTCAGCCGCAAGTTTTTGCGGAGCTTTTTCAAAAGCGACCCGCGTCCCCTTTTTTTCGAATTTACATCTCACTCACACTTTGTGCACCCAAACGCCTTGACTTTTCGCGGGTTTGCATATATAATATATGTAGGAAAAGATTGCAGTTTCAGAAGGGATTCTGTTTGTTTTATGAAGCCTACTGTTATTTCGTTTGCGAACCAGAAGGGCGGCGTCGGGAAGACTACGTCCTGTGTCAATATTGCCAGCTGCGCGGCTGAGATGGGTCTGCGGGTTCTCCTTATCGATGAAGACCCTCAGGGTAACTCTACAAGCGGCGTAGGGATTCAGAAGAAGAGTATCACCAAGACTACATACGATGTCCTCCTTGACGACGCCGATCCGAAGGAGTGCGTGGTGAAGACGGAGTTCAAGAATCTGTCCGTGGTGCCGTCGAATATCAACCTCGCCGGTGCTGAGTTCGAGCTGTTCGACGTCGAGCACAGAGAGAGACAGCTCAAGAATTTTATTGAGAAGTGTGCTGACGATTTCGACCTCGTTGTCATCGACTGCCCGCCTTCCCTGTCCATGCTCACCGTCAATGCCCTCACCGCGTCCGACGGCGTCATCATTCCCATGCAGTGCGAGTATTACGCTCTCGAAGGTCTGACCCAGCTCATGATGACCATCTCCAAGGTCAAGAAGCTGTATAACCCTTCCCTGTGCGTCCTCGGCATCCTCGTCACCATGTTCAACGGACGGCTCAACCTCTCCACCGCTGTCCTCGCCGAAATCAAGAAATACTACGGGGACAAGCTCTTCTCGACGACGATTCCGCGCTCCGTGAAGCTCTCCGAGGCACCCGGTTTCGGTCAGCCCATCAATTATCACGAAAAGTACGGCAAGGCTACCGATGCCTACCGCGCTGCCGCAAAGGAAATGCTTGAAAGACTCGGCATCATGCCCACACTCGTCTGATCCCGCAATTTTCTTACATTATTATATATGGAGTGAATTATGCCTAAGAATAAAGGTCTCGGGCGGGGTCTTGACGCGATTTTTCTCGACAATTCCTTCCCCGAGGACGACAACAAAACCAATGAACGGCTGACGGTTGCCATCTCCCTCGTCGATACCAATCCCGATCAGCCCAGAAAATCCTTCGACAGCGAAGCGCTCGCCGGTCTTGCCGATTCCATTTCCGCAAACGGCCTGCTTCAGCCCATCCTCGTCCGCCGCATCGATGACCGGTACGAAATCATCGCCGGTGAGAGACGCTTCCGTGCATCCAAGCTCGCCGGACTTCTTGAAATTCCCGTCATCGTAACCGACGCGGACGACGTCACTGCCGCAAAATATGCCCTCATCGAGAATCTCCAGCGCGAGGATCTCAATCCCTACGAAGAAGCCGCCGCGTATCAGACGCTCATGAAGGAGTACAACCTCAGTCAGGAGGAAATCTCCATCCAGATCGGCAAGTCCCGCAGTGCCATCGCAAATGCCGTGCGCCTGCTCGATCTTCCGGATGAGGTTGTAAAAATGCTCACCGACGGCATGATTACCGCAGGTCACGGACGCGCACTTCTCGGTCTCAGAGACAGGAACATGATCGTCCCGCTTGCTCAGAGATGCGTCAACCGCAACCTCAGCGTGCGCGACGTCGAAGCCGCAGTCCGTGCCGCCAATAAAAACCTCGCAAAATCCATGGAAGCCGTCACCGATGCGGAACCCGTCACCGTGGACTACATCGCATCCCTCGAGGAACGCTTCCGCAATGTCACCGGCAGACGCTGCAAAATCACGGAAACCAAGAACAAGAAGACCTTCCAGATCGAATACCGCGACAACGAGGACCTCGAGCAGATTCTCAAGTCCATCGCCGGCGACGATCTGCTGGATCAGTTCTGATGATTTTCTATCATCCCATAAGGAGGCATATATGAACACAAAACTCTACTCCTTTGAGAATTTCGACATCGACGTGAACGGCTCTTCCATGTACGTCATCGTCTGGGGACTTTACATCGGCATCATGATCGGTGTCCTCGGCGCACTCATCACGCGGGTGTATTCCGCAAGACTCATCTCCGCTCTCGTAAAATGCGGTGCAACCGACGCGGAACACGCAGTAACCCTGGATTCCCTCGATATCAAGGGCAAGAGCATGATCCGGCACATGCTCAAACCCGGCTCCGTGCTTTACCGCACCGTGGAATGCGCGAACCGTGAGGAATTCCCGGAACAGAAGCACTCCGGTCTGAAGAAATTCTGGCACGAGAAATTCCTCTCCGAAGAAGTGCCCGAGAAAATCCCGTTCGAGCTTGCAAAGTTCTACCTCCCCGAGGAAAGACGCATCAGTGCCGAGCTCCGCTTTGCTGTGGAAGAGCATCCCGTGCGGAATTTCATCTTTGCCGCCGTCGGTCTGTTTGCGGTCGCGTGCTTTGCTGTATTCGCAATCCCCGAGCTGCTCACCATGTTTGATAACTTCGTCACTCAGGTCAAGCCCGAGTCCAATATCCTGTAATCATCGGAGACATCATGCAGTATCAGAATCAACAACCCAAAAGAAGAAAATCAAGACGCCGCCGCGCATCCTTCGGCAAGGTACTGGTCACCATTGTGCTCATCGCTGTGGTCTGCGTCGGACTCATCATTGCCGGAATCTACGCGATGGGCGTGCGGTATATCAAGGTGCAGGTCAGTGACGACCTCTACGTGAAGTTCCTCGGTCAGGTCGATGACAGCGGCGTACCGTACAAGGGCAGAATCATCTACTCCGACGGCATTTCCGCGAACGTGAACCTCGACCGGGACGAAATCTCCTACTCCAATGGTGACGTCTACGTCGGTGAGCTCGAGAACCTGCTCAAGAACGGCGAAGGTGAGATGCGCTACGCGAACGGCGATATCTACACGGGTGAATTCGTGGACGACAAGCTCAGCGGTCAGGGCAGATACGCCTACGTCGGCGGTGACGTTTATGAAGGCGCATTCTCCGACGGCATGAAGCACGGCATCGGCACCTACACGTTTGCGGACGGCTCCGTGTTCGAAGGCATGTTCGAGAACGACACCAAGAACGGCAGCGGCGAATACCGTTACGCATCCGGCGATACCTACATCGGCACCTACGCTGACGACATGAAGCACGGACGCGGCATCTACACATGGGCAAACGGTGACACCTACGAAGGCGACTACGTGAACGACCAGAGAAGCGGCTCCGGGATCTACACCTGGGCGAACGGCGAACGCTACGAAGGCGAATTCAAGGACAACATCATGAGCGGCTACGGCACCTACACCTGGCCCGAAGGACGCACATACAGCGGTACGTTTGAGAACGGCGTGATTGTGCGGAGTGTAACCGAATAACAAAAGAACACGGCTGATTTGAGAGAATCTCTCAGACACAGCCGTGTTTTTGTTATGCTGTTATGTTTCACGTGAAACATTTACGATGCCTGCTTCGTCCATCACAATGGTCATTTTTGTGCCGAAGCCTTCGCTGGAGATTGCCTCCATGATGCCTCCGTGCTCGTCGATGATCCACTTTGCAATGGAGAGACCGAGTCCGCTTCCGGTGGAGCTGTTCGAGCGCACGTTTTCACCGCGGTAGAAGCGGTCGAAGATGCGCGGGAGTTCCTTCGGCTTGATCCCGATGCCGGTGTCGCTGATCTCGATGCACACGGACTGCCGGTTATACCCGTCCGTGGATGTGACCGCGCGCTCGTATGCCTTGAACGTGATCCGTCCGCCTTCGGGTGTGTATTTCACGGCATTGTCTCGCAGGATGCGGATCGCCTGCTTCATCATCGCGATATCAGCGTTAATCATGAGATCCGCGTACGGGAATTCGTCCTCTTCGGCGTTCTCCTTCATCGGCAGACTCAGCGTAAACTCGTGATGCACCGGGGCGTTTTCGTCGAGCATGATGCTCTCGTCGCGGATTTCCTCGAGGATTTCGCTCACGTTCACGGGGACTTTGTCAAGAACATGCCGGTCCATTTCGCCGCGTGAGAGGAAGAGGAGCTGGTCGATGAGGGTCTTCATGTGCTCAGCTTCGGTCTTGATCGCCTCGATGGCTTCGTCGCGTACCTTCGGGTCTTCCTTTCCCCATCGGTCGAGGAGCTGGACGTACCCTTGAATCACCGCAATCGGCGTTCTCAGCTCGTGCGATGCGTCGTCAACGAACCGGATCTGCTTCCGCTTGCCTTCGTCCAGACGCTTGAGCATGTTGTTCAGCGCGGCTTCGAGAGCACCGAGCTCGGAATCCTTCACGGTCAGGCGGGTGTCACTGTCCTCGATGGCGTTGATGGCGTCTTCGAGGGAATCGAGGTCGACTGCGCTCTGCTGCCGTGCCTGCTCTGTTGTCGTCGAGCGGACTTCCGTGGACAAACGGTCAGCGATAAGGGCGATTTCGTCGATGGGCTTGAGGTATTTCTTGATGATCCGCGAGCCGCCGAGAAGGGATGTCAGCAGCGTCGTCAGCTCAAACAGGAGGCAGATTGCGAAAAGGAGCGAGCAGATCGTGAGAACGCCCGCCGCATCGTGGGTGACGTCGATGGTTTCGCGTGTGAGAACCTGCTGACTGCGGTATTCCGCGCCGGTTTCGGATGTCTCATCCGTCAGCGGGACAGTGACGGTTCCGGCATCCGTATCGTAAATCACGTCCACTGGGACTCCGGTTTCTTCCTCGGTGACTTCCACAAAGACCGGTTCGGTTTCTTCCTCCGTGATTTCCACAGCGACCGGTTCGGTTTCTTCGACCACGGGAGCGATCTCAATCCCGGTCAGCTCGTAGTATTCCTGCACCACCGGTTCGGTCGCGGGTGCGTAGGTTTCCGTTTCGGCGTATCCGTGTTCCGTGGTCTCGTGCATTCCCGTATCCACCGGAACTTCCGTCCATGTGTGACCTTCGACGGTGCTTGTGACCGTGAAGCGGTACTCGATTCCGTCAAACGGCGTGCTCGGCTTGAAGTCGAACGGGTCGTGCTCGCGGATGTATTCCTTCAGCTCCGTGCCGATGCCGTTCTGGTTCCACATGTCCTCGAGGTTCTCCTGCCACTGGAACGATCCGCCGAAATGCCGGTTTGTGACGTTGGTGATTTCGCCGCCGTATGCCCACTCGATCAGGAGGCACCACGACAGGAAGACGAGGGCGACGGTGAGAACGGTGAGGAAAAAGCTGCGGCAGAATCTGCGCCACGCCTGGGCTGTGTTGATCCGCCGTGCAATCGAGCCTGTCCGGATTTTCGGCGGCTTCTTCGGTGTTTTCTGTGTATTCATGCCGTCCTCAATCCCTGTCGCTGATGATGTAGCCTACGCCGCGGATGGTTTTGATGACATCGTCGGCGGTCTTGTGGCGGATGTAGCGCACATACACGTCGATGATGTTCGTCTCGCCGAAGTAATCGTAGCCCCACGCTTCGCACAGGAGCTTTTCGCGCGACATGGCAACGTTCTTGTTCTCGAGCAGTGTTTTCAGGAGGATGAACTCCCGGTTGGTCAGCTCGATGGGCTTGTCGTTGTATGTAACCTCGCGCGACTGGGGGTTCATGCGGACGCCGCAGCATTCGAGCTCTTCGGATTTTTCGTCGTCCTCTGGTTCCGCAACTCTTCTCTGCCGCAGGATGACGCGGATGCGGGCGAGGAGTTCTTCGATTTCAAACGGCTTAGTGACGTAGTCGTTCGCGCCCATATCGAGCCCGCTGACCTTGTCGGTGACGGAATCCCGCGCGGTCAGGAGAATCACGGGAGTATCCGCCGCACTGCGGTTCTCGCTCCTGCGCAGGCGTCTGAGAACTTCAATCCCGGACAGCTGCGGGAGCATGATATCGAGAATGATGAGATCAAACCGCCCTGTCTCCGCCATCTCCAGTCCGGTGCGTCCGTCCGGGGCTTTTTCTGCGGTATATCCCTCGTGCGCGAGCTCAAGCTCCACGAACCGGGCGATTTTTTCTTCATCTTCCACGATGAGGATTCTTGACATAACGCTCACCTCACTTATTTGTCTTCTTTGTTCTCTTCAATGAAATAATCGTAGCCGAGGATGAGTCCGAGCAGAAGCCCGATCGCCACCAGATTCAGCGACACGAAGCAGAGGATGATCCCGAGAAAGAGCGGAATATGGATCACGTTCCCGGACTTGCGGCTGCGCATGACGAGGGAGCACGTGAAGCATTTGTTCACGAGATTCTTGAGGTTTTCCATGGCGTCGTCCCAGAACCGGTTCCACTTGGATTCCTTCTGCTGTTTGATTTCGCTTTCCACTTTCTTGTACGCGCTCTCGTTTTCCATCGTCGACACACTCGTGGTCAGCGGCTGGATTTTGCCTTCCTTTTCCAGAATCACCAGTGCCTCGAGCATGTCCCAGTCCGCGCGTTCGAGCACTTCCTTCGCTTCACTGAGGCTGATATTCGCCTTCTCGTGGAGCTTTTCCATCATATCAATGTGTTCCATTGCAGTACCTCACGGTTGGTTGAATTTGTTGTGTCTATTATACCATGCCGCGGATGAAAGCGAAAGTGGATTTCGATTAGAATTTGATTAGAAAATTCCGGGAAAGAAAAAGCAGATACCGGAGTACCTGCTTTGCATTCAGTTTTCGGGTGTGATTTCCGCCGTTATAATTTCGATGATCTCTTCCAGCAGTTCCGCCGGTACAGATTCTACAAAATGATGCGGACGCGCGCTGAGATCGAGAGAGCGGATCTGCTCGCACATCACAACGCCGGTGGTTACAGTTCCGTACAGCGGCACATGAAGCGGATACGGCGTGGTTGTGTTCGTGATCGGACAGACAAGGGTCATCGAGCACCGCTTGTTGAAGGCGTTGTTGCTCACCACGATTGCTGGACGGTAGCCTGCTTGCTCATGACCCGTCTGCGGATTGAAGTCGATTTTGATGATATCCCCCTGCTTCACCATACTTCATTCCCCGCAGGCGCGCCGAAATCGACTTCTTTTTCCTTGTATTCGCCTTCAAACCCTTCAAAGAGAGCCTTGATGGTGCGTTTTTCCGCCGCTTTCCGGATGATGATCGCGCCGTCGGCGGCTTCAATGGTCACGCTTTCGTTTTCGCGCAGGGCTGCCGCTTCGAGAATGTGCCGCGGAATGCGGATTCCCTGACTGTTGCCCCAGCGTCGGATGGTTGTTTCGGACATGTCTGCACCTCCTGTTTTGTATATACTTAGTATATACCATTTCGACGGTTTTGTCAAGGGTTAATTGCAGTTCACGTACTCAATCAGCACGGGATGGTGGTCGGAGGGATATTCGCCGTCGATTTTCTCGCCGCAGACGCGGTAGCTTTCGACGAAGATGTCCTCTTCATTCACGAAAATGAAGTCGATGACGGACTTGGATTTGCCGTAGTTGGTGTAGGTCGCGCCGGTCTCCTTGGTCTGCGCAAGATCCATGGAGTTTTCCACACCGCCGTCGAGGATTTCTTCATATGCCGTTGTTCCTGCGGCTGTGTTGAAGTCCCCGCTGAGCACGATGGGGTACTGCGCGTTCGCTTTGAGGAAATCCGCCAGAACCTTCGCCTGCTTGGTGCGCGCAATGTCATTGGTGTGGTCGAAGTGCGTGTTCACAAACAGGATCTGCTCGCCGTCGGATTTCGTCTCGAGAAGGGCGTAGGTGTAGATGCGGTTGAGCGAGGATTCCGGCACCTTCGACTTGCGGTCGGGTGTGTCGGAGAGGTATTTCGTGCCGCTGTCGATGAGGTCAAAGACGTCCTTTTTATAGAAAATCGCGTTGTATTCGCCCTGATTTCCGCCGTCGCGTCCGAAGCCAACATAGTCGTATTCGTCCCGGAGATTGCCGCGCAGCTTGGTCATCCATGTCGGGGACGCTTCCTGCACGCCGAAGGTGTCCGGGGAATAGTTCCGGATGATCTCAATGACGCGTCCGGAGCGTGCTGCGGCGTCTTTGTACAGGACGTTGAAGGACATGGCTTTCAGGGTTTCGGGAAGCTCTGCGGGGGATGCTGTTCCGCCTTCCGGAAGCACAATATTGATTGATCTTTCCTCAGATTTTTCAATCTCACCTTCGATCATTTCCTCGAAATACAGAACCGCGTTCATCGCACCGAGCTTGTCTTCTCCGTAAAACACACAGCCGTTTCCGGTGAATGTGAGCGGCATAAATGTGCTATATTCCGACCAGGTTCCGTCCGCATGATCCGCCGAGAGTTCAACCTCAGCCGCACCTTCTTCTCCGACGTACAGGACATATTCACCTTCGCTCTCATCGGTTACATTCAGCACAAATCCGGTCTGATCGGCGATCTTTTCGCGCAGTTTTTCCGCCGCCGCTTCATCGAATTTTCTGCCGCCGAAGAGGATTTCATACTCCCTGACCGGGACGCCGTTGATTGAGAACGAATCCACAGCGTACTCACCGCGGATCACGGTATCCATGGCGGAATCGTAGAAAACCCCGGTTCCGGCGGCATTATTCACCGTTTCGAGGAAGAGCTGTGCCGCAAGTGCGGTGTTTTCGTCCGTGTGACCGGCAATGACGATGCATTTGTCGATCATCGCAAAGCCGTAGTCATCCGCGCGGAGGGATGCCAGAAATTCCCGCGACTGCGGACGGTTCGTGTCCCCGATGAGAATTTCGCACTCGCCCATCTGAAGCCCGTCCACGCCCTCGCGGTAGAAATCGTGCCGGAACGTGACCGCATCATTGAGCCCGTGCACTTCCTGATACACAGACGACGCCGCACGGATCAGCTTCTCCGAGGCATATTCCGGCCGGATCACTTCGTATTCCGCAAGCATCTCAGCCGTCACGGAAAGCGTCTCCTGCACGGCAGTTTCTTCCGTCTCCGAAATTGATGTATCGTGAGATTCTCCATTCCCGCAGGACACAAAAATCCCGCACAGAAGAATCGCTGAAATCCAGTATTTTTTCATTTTTTCAATCCTCACTCCTGCTGTCTCATTCTGCATTACTTCCCTACGCAGAACCGCTTGAAAATTTCGTCAACGATCGTGCTTTCCATGCTCCGTCCGTCGGTTTCGTTCAGAGCCGCGAGCGCTTCTTCGGCACAGGTGCAGACCGCGTCAATCGGTGCGCCAAACTCAATTCCTTCGACCGCGGAGATCAGTGCGGCGCGTGCGTGCGTGAGAATCTCCCGCTGACGGATGTCCCAGATGACGGCATCGGTCGAGAGCGTGATTCTGTCACTGCCGAACAGGTGCGCGATGGCGGACGACAGGGCCCCTCTGTCCTCTTCCCCGCTGCGCTGTGCCGAGATCGTGACGCATTCATCAGCCGACGAGCGGATTTCCGCGGTTTCTTCCTCCGTGAGCACCGTTCCAAGGTCGGACTTGTTGATGACGGCAATCTTCGGCACGTCCGTGGATTTCACGAGCGAGAGCAGCGTGCGGTCCTCGTCGCGGAGAGCCTCACAGCCGTCGAAAACGGAAATGACCAGCTCACTCTTCGAGATTTCGTCCGAGGCGCGCTCGATGCCGATTTTCTCGACAAGGTCGTCCGTGGCGTGAATGCCCGCGGTATCGGACAGACGCAGCGTAATCCCGCCGAAGGAGACGGTTTCGCGCAGAATGTCCCGCGTCGTGCCGGCAACGGAGGTCACAATCGCACTGTCCTCACCGGTGATGAGGTTGAACACGGAGCTTTTGCCCACGTTCGGACGCCCGCAGATGACGCATTTGACCCCGTCGGAGATGGCGCGTCCGGTTTTGTAGGTGGAGAGGAGCTTCTCAACACGCGCGAGAGCCGTCCTCAGCGTGCCTGCAATCTCTCTCTCACCCTCATCGCCGACATCCTCCTCGGGATAGTCGATCGCGGCGTACAGAGCCGTCATGGTGTCCAGAAGCGATGCGGAAATCCCGCCGATCTCCCGCGAAACGCTCCCGCGCACGGCTGAACCCGCAAGAATCATGCGTTCCTTAGTGTCCGCGTCGATGAGCTTGCCGACGGCTTCCGCTTCGTTGAGGTCGAGCTTGCCGTTCACGAAGGCGCGTTTGGTGAATTCCCCGGGACCGGCAGCCGATGCACCGTGCGCGATTGCGGAGAGATACACAGCCTCCGTGACGGAAAGACCGCCGTGACAGGAAATCTCCGCCATGTCCTCACCGGTGAACGAGCCGGGACCCGCAAAGAGCGTGCAGATGCCCTCATCGCAGACGGCGTCGTTTTCGTCAAGGATTGCGCCGAATACGGCTTTGCGCATGGGATGGGCACTGACAGCGGATTCCCCGAATTTCGGTCGGAACATGGCGTCAGCGATGCGGAATGCGTCACTGCCCGAGATGCGGATGACCGCGATGCCGCCCTTCCCGCGAGGAGTCGAGACAGCGCATATGGTGGTGTTCAGCATGATACTATTCCTTTGCAGTTTGTTTTGTATTATTATAACGGATTTCAGCCGGGATTACAAGGGCACGCGGGAAAATTCAGCGGTATTGCAGACACATCCGGGCATCGGGTGAGGTTTAATCCCGGATACCGTAGGGGACGGCGCCCCCGACGTCCCGCAAAACACGGCAAAACAAAACCGCTGTACATCAGGAAATCCCCCCTGAAATACAACGGTTTCATTCTTTAATTAATCCTCAAACGCCGGCTTTTCGTCGGGTTCGGTTTCGCTTGCCGCAAGAAGCTCCGTGAACTTCTCGATGGGCATCTTCTGAACCTTTCTGGGGCGTCTGTTTTCGCCGTCACCTGCGCCTGCGGTGTTTTCCTCGTTCGTTACGAGCACGGCATGACCGATGGCTTCCATGACTTCGGAGGCATTGTCCTCTTCTGCGCTGTATTCCTCGGTGTTGTAGGTGATTTCGGCAACTTCCGCGGTCTGCTCAACGTCTGCGGGCTTCTTTTCGCCGCGGCGGCGTCTGGGCTTTTCGGGAGCCTTGTCGGGACCTTCGTAGGTGATGATGATCTTGCGGTCACGGTCAGCGCCTACGGAATGCGTGGACACGTTCTCGAAGCTCTGCAGCTCGCTGTGGATGATGCGTCTTTCGTATGCGTTCATGGGCTCGAGGAAGACGTTGCGGCGATACTTCACTGCGCGTGCCGCCATTCTTCTTGCGAGCTGACGGAGGGTTTCCTCACGCTTTTCACGGTAGTTCTCGATGTCCACAACGATCTTGATGTAGTCGCCGTCCTTGGACTTGGACTTGCGGAGCGCGCTGAGGTTCACGAGGTACTGGATGGCGTCGAGGGTTTCGCCGTGATGTCCGATGAGGATGCCGGTGTCGTCGCCGATGATGTTGATCTTCGGGTAAACGGGAGCTTCCTCGGTGGGATTGAATTCTTCTCCTTCGGGGCATTCAGCGGGTACACCGGTCGCTCCGAGAGCCATGTTTTTCAGAAGGGTGTTGATGAACTCCAGTGCGTAGTCCATTTCCGCCTGCGTGATGGGCTCGCGCTTCTTGGGTTCTGCGGGAGCTGTGGGTACGTCTGCGGTTTCAGCGGTTTCCACGGTCTGGAGAGCCGCTTCTTCGTTCCGTCTTTCGCCGCGCTTGCGGTCGCGTCTTCTGCGGTTTCTGGACTTGCCTTCTCCGCGGTTTTCTGCGGCTGCTTCTGCGGTGACTTCGGGAGCTTCCACGGTTTCTGCGGTTTCGGCGGGCTTTGCTTCTTCGCGTACCTTGGGCTGATTCTTCTTGCCTTTGCGGATGTCGTTGCTGATTCTGCCGCTGCCTGCGGATTCACCGTAGCCGAAGCCGGTGCCTTCCTTGGCGGAGAAATCGTTCAGGGACACCGTGGAAGATACGGTCACGCCGCCGCCCAGCTTTTCACCGGAACCGGAGGATGCCTTCTGGGGTGCGCGTCTGTTGGGCTTTGCCTGATTTCTGAGACTGGACTTGTATTCGGCGTTTGCGTCACCGAACTTGGGCGTTACATCAACGGTGGTTGCGGATTCGATTGCGGCATCGAGCTTGGACGCGATTTCGCTGCGGATC
>JAFTPW010000398.1:0-2793 GCA_017463075.1 Clostridia bacterium | reverse complement strand
TCTTGACAATCTTGAGCCAGTCACGGCTGGGTCCCTTCGCAGAGGAAGACGTGAGAATTTCCACGATCTCACCGGTCTGCGGAACCCGGTCGATGGGCGCGATCATGACGTTGATCTTGGCACCCACCATTTTATTGCCAACCTGCGAGTGGATGGCGTAGGCAAAGTCGATGAGGGTGGAGTTCTGCGGCAGTGCGATGACGTCACCCTTCGGGGTAAAGACAAAGGTTTCGTCGCTGAAAGTATCGATTTTGAGAGCATGCATGAAGTCCTCGGTGTCGATGGCGGCGTTTTCCGTGTCGATGAGCTTGGAAATCCACGACAGCTTCTTGTCGATGTCCTCCTTGCTCTTTTCACCGGATTTGTACTTCCAGTGCGCCGCGATACCGTATTCCGCAACGTGGTGCATATCCCGCGTACGGATCTGGACTTCGAAGGGGATGCCGTCCCGTCCGATAACGGTGGTATGGAGGGACTGGTACATGTTCGGCTTCGGTGTGGAAATGTAGTCCTTGAAGCGGCCGGGAATGCTCTTGAACAGCTCGTGAATGATGCCGAGCGCGGTATAGCATTCCAGTTCGGTGTCCACGATGATGCGGATGGCGTAGAAGTCGTAGATCTCATCGAAGCTCTTGGACTGCTTGAACATCTTGCGGTAGATGGAGTAAACGGTCTTGACGCGTCCTTCCAGCGTGAAGTTGATGTGGTATTCCGCCAGCTTCTCGGACACGTACGCACGGGTGTTTTCGATGAAGTTCTGGTTCTGACCGTACTTTTTCTCGATGTCCTTGGAAACCTCTTCGTAGCCGATGGGGTCAAGGTAGGACAGCGCGAGATTTTCCAGCTCCTGCTTGATTCTCTGCATACCGAGACGGTGCGCGAGAGGTGCGTAGACGTGCATGGTCTCGAGAGCCGTGATTCTCCGCTTGTGGTCCAGCTTTACACCGAGCGTGCGCATGTTGTGCAGACGGTCGCAGAGCTTGATGAAGATGACGCGGATATCCTTGGACATGGCGAGGAGCATTTTCCGGATGTTCTCCATGTTCTGCTCTTCCTTGTCCTCCACGTTGATGACCTTCATCTTGGTCAGACCGTCAACCAGCATGGCAACGTCGTCCCCGAACCGGATGCGGATGATGTCGAGATTGGTCTTGTCGGGGCAGTCCTCCACGGTGTCATGCAGGAACGCCGCGCAGATGGAGTCGGTATCCAGTCCGAGCGAGGTCACGATCTCCGCAACCGCGATGGGATGGGAGATGTACGGCTCGCCGCTGACACGGAACTGACCCTCATGCAGAGCCTTCGCATACAGGAATGCGCGCTCGATTTTCTCGATATCGTAGTGCTTGTCGCTTTTTTCGATGACATTCAGAATTTTCTCAATGCCTGCGATTTCGTTTTTATCAATCGTATCCATAATAGATGTTACCCGTTCGATCGCATGCCGAACTCGGATTTCAGCTTTCTGTAAATATTGGATTTTTCGAGATTGGTTTTACCCTTGGTGTAGATATATTTGAAGGCGTAGATTTCGTGTTCATCGTCCAGCTTCTTGATGCCGAGCAGATTCAGCTCACGGAAGGTCAGCATGATGTACTTCAGCTTCACGTAGCCGATGCGGGCACCGGACTGACGCAGGAGATGCTGGAGCGCACGGACGGAGAAAACCTCATGCTCCAGACGCAGTTCCCGTCTCAGAAGGCTGTACACCGCCGCGAAATCATCATGCGTGGGCACAAGGGAGTCGGCAGATGC
The DNA here is from genome assembly GCA_017463075.1 of Clostridia bacterium. Classification (GTDB taxonomy): domain Bacteria; phylum Bacillota; class Clostridia; order Oscillospirales; family CAG-272; genus UMGS1696. The sequence goes on along the minus strand of JAFTPW010000398.1, from coordinate 1,038 downwards.
GGCGTTCATTCCGAGATCCTCGGGCTTCATGCCGGAACGGATGGATTCGTAGAGATCGCGCTCCGCTTTTTCCGCACGGAATGCCGTTTCGCAAAGGCGCACATCCTTGACGATCATCTGTAAATTCCGCTGGTTCTGGAATTCGTTGATATCCAGCGTGAACATCACGTCAACCGTATCGCCGGAGTAAATGTCGAGGTCTGTTAGCGTCTGCCGGAAGCACATCGCACTGACGTAGTTCTGATCCACGCGCAGAGTCAGCCGGGTATGCTTGCCGCCGCCGACCAGTGCCGTGTCGTAGAGCTGAACATTCCGCAGAACGAACACGGGAACGGGATTGGACACGCCGTAGGGCTCGAGACAGTACAGCTCATTCGCCTGATCCATCGTGATATCCGCCGGTGCAAGCTCGCATTCCGCCTCCAGCTGGGTCTGCATTTCCACTTCCCCGAGGCATTCCTTCGCGCATTCGTTGATTCTGCGCTTGAATTCGGCGAGATTTTCCCGCTTGATGGTCAGACCCGCCGCAAGCTCATGTCCGCCGTATTTTTCCAGCAGATCCGCACAGCTTCCGAGCGCGTCGACAAGATTGAGTCCCTTGATGCTTCGTCCGGAGCCTTTGCCGAGATCGTCCGCGCCCTCTCCTTCCCCGGAACCTTCGAAGGAAATGAGAATGGACGGGCAGCCGTATTTTTCAGTGATGCGCGACGCCACGATGCCGATGATGCCGTGATGCCAGGTTTCGTCGTCGAGCACAATCACGGGATCGTTGTCGAAGTCATGCTGCATCGCGATGTGGGCATATGCCTGCTCGATGATTTTGTTTTCTTCCGTCTGGCGTTCGTGGTTGATATCGCACAGCTTTTTCGCAATCGGAGCCGCCGTTTCGCAGTCTTCCGCGAGGAAAAGCTCCACGGCAAGGGAGGCATCGCGGATCCGTCCGGCGGCGTTGATTCTCGGTGCGATGGTATAGCCGATGAAGGACGCGGTGATTTTCTTTTTAGTGTTGTATTTGGACTCGGAGCGGGTGGCGTCAAT
>JAFTPW010000397.1:0-3554 GCA_017463075.1 Clostridia bacterium | reverse complement strand
GTCGGAAATACCTGCGGCGCCGGCGGGATCCGGAACAGTTTTGACTTGCATTTTGTGCCCGGACGTGATATAATCGAAGAAAAAATGCTTCGGAGGACGTAACATGAATGCATTTACCAAAGCAAAATGGATCTGGGAAGAGGGATACGGCGGCGTCAACACGTACGTGACCTTCTACGATCTGCTCGAGATGACGGGGAACACGGACGGCTGTGTGATGAATCTCTCCGTGGACACGAATTACTGTCTGGAAATCAACGGTACGGTCGTCTCGATGGGACAGTACGCGGACTATCCGTTCGACAAGGTGTACGACGCCATCCCGCTTGACGGCTATCTCACGCCGGGCGAAAACCGCATTGTCATCCGCTGCTGGCATCAGGGCAACGACAGCTCCACGGTGCGCGGCGAGGATGCGGGGCTGATTTACGAAATCCAGCGCGGCGGGGAAGTCCTGGCGTACAGCTCGACGGAAACGTTCTCGGCTCCCGAATCGGAGTACGACATGGGTCCGGTGGAATACGTCTCCGGTCAGCTCGGTTTTTCCTTCCGCTACTATGCCGGACGCGTTGCAACGGAAGAGCCGCCGACGGTTGAAGTGGATAAGCCGATGCCCGCGCGCATCCGTCCGATCAGGAAGCTGGTGGTTGGTGACGACGAGCCCGCAGTTCTGACGGTACACGGCACGTTCAAGGAGAAAAAATCCGGCAGCATCGGTCAGCGGATGCAGTTCGCGGCTCTGGCGTTCAGGGAACCGGCAACCGACTGGTCCGTACCGCATTCCGACCGTCCTTTGCCGGATGCTGACGGGATTAAACTGACCTGTGACGAAGAGGACGACGGCGTATTCGCGATCATCGACACCGGTCGTGAAAACGCGGGCATTCTGTCGCTGGATATTGAGGTTGACGAGGCGTGCGACATTCTCATCGGCTGGGGCGAGCATCTTGACGACTGCCGGGTGCGTGCCTACATCGGCGGACGGAATTTCTGCTGTCTTTACCGGGCAGTGAAGGGAAGAAACCGCTGGGTCAACCCGTTCCGGCGTCTCGGTCTGCGGTATCTCGAAGTGCACGCATATGCGAAGGATGTAAAAATTCGCTACGCCGGCATCAGAACCACCGATTATCCGCTCGATTATGAGGCAAAATTCACCTGCGCGGACACGCTTCACACAAAGATTCACGAGGTTGCCAAGCGTACGCTGAGAATGTGCATGCACGAGCATTACGAGGACTGTCCGTGGCGGGAGCAGGCGCTTTACACGATGGATTCGCGCAATCAGATGCTGTGCGGCTACTACGCGTTCCGGGAGTTCGCTTTCCCGAAGGCGTCGATCCGGCTCATGGCGCAGTCGATCCGCGAGGACAACATGCTTGAATTGTGCTCACCGGCGCGCGTTGCCATCACGATGCCGTCATTCTCGGCGATTTTCATCACGCAGGTGTACGAATACATGAAATATTCCGGCGACCGGGACTTCGCGTGGGAAATGCTGCCGACGATGAAGCGGATTGCCGACGAATTCCTCAGCCGCAGGGATGCGGAAAACGGTCTGATCCCGTGCTTCCAGGAAGAAAAATACTGGAATTTCTACGAATGGCAGCCGGGTCTGTCCGGTTCGATCAGCGGATTTGTGGCCGACGACGATGTTACATTTGACGCGCCGCTGTGTGCGTTCGTATCGTTCGGGCTCCGTTCACTTGCCGATACCATGGATACGCTCGGCGAGGACGGTTCCGCTTACCGTGACGCGCATCTGAAGCTGAACTCCGACATTGACCGCGCGTTCTGGAGCGACGATGACGGCTGTTATTATTCCTACATCAATCGAGCCGGCGAAAAACTGCACACATGCGAGCTGACCAATTCGCTGATTGTCTATGCGGATGCGGCGTCCGGCGAGCGTCTGGATTCGGTGCTTGACAAATTATCGAAAAATGAACTGCTGTACGTGACGCTGAGCCACAGCATTTTCAAGTACGAGGCACTGATGCGCCGTCCGGAGAAATACGCGCGCACGGTCTTCGCCGATATCGCACGGCAATGGGGTCACATGCTGTACAGCGGCGCGACGACGTTCTGGGAAACGATCCTCGGCGAATCCGATTTCGGCAACGCGGGCAGTCTGTGCCACGGCTGGTCGGCGATCCCGATTTATTTCTATCAGAAATACGCAATGGAGCTGCCGCCGCGGATCACGGGTCTTTACGAATGCGAGATCACGGACGCATGATTCAGAATGCCTAATTCACAATGACAAAATCCGGGCGGGATGTGTGAGATTGCTTCTTGACATTCCGTCCGGGATTGTTTATAATTGGGATAAGGTCGGAAACCCGGTTAAATCCCGCTGAAAAACTGCGGAAATCCGGTACGAAACCTCCCGGAAATGCCAATTCCGCTCCCCTGAATTATACAAAATATGCATTTTGTATAATTAATACAAGAACGAACCGGGAACGCAGAAATGCACCCTTCCGACCGCACGTTTTGATAAAAAACAAAACACGGAGTGTTTTTTTCCGATTCATAAACCGCTTAACTTTGGAGAATTTCCCACAAGGAAATTCTCAGGAACCGGGTGGTATTCTTTCACCCACAGCTTCAGAGCATCCCGGTTCACTCTTCTCTATTATCTATTATCTTGAACCAGAGGTGATCCCGTGCTTCTCGCGTTTGATATCGGCAATTCCAGTATTACCATCGGTGCGTTCCGGCTTCATGCGGACGGTACGAACGAGCTTGTCTGCCGCTTCGGGATCTCCGCACGCGCTGGCTCCACTTCGGACGAGTACGTGATGTTCATCCGGGACTATCTCGAGCACGCAGGAATCGCGGTTCACGGTCAAACGCCGATTTCCGGTGACGCGATCGACTGTGCGGTGATTTCCTCCGTCGTTCCCGGGCTGACCCACGTTCTCTCCCGTGCGGCGAAGATTCTCTCCGGCTCCGATCCGTTCATCATCACGCCCGGCATCCACACCGGCTTCGGCATCCGCATCAAGGATCCCGCGCAGCTCGGTGCGGATATCGTTTCCAACGCGGCATATTCGTTACGTTTGTCGGATGTCCCGCTTGTGATTCTGGACATGGGCACGGCGACGACGCTGACGGTTGTAGACAAAAATGCAGACATCATCGGGACGATCATACTTCCGGGACTGCGGATTTCGATGGACGCTCTGACGGACTCGGCGGCGCTGCTGAACGGCGTAAGTCTGGACAAGCCGGAGCATCTGATCGGACGGGATTCCCGCGAGTCGATTCTCTCGGGCGTCATCGGCGGGCACATTCTGATGATCGACGGCTTTCTCCGGAACATCCGCGAGGAGCTGAATCTGAAAGAAACCGGCGAAAAGCTTGGACTTGTCTCCACCGGCGGACTTGCCGAATGCATCATCCCGCACACCCGCAACCGCTTCACGCACGAGCCTTCCCTGACGCTGTACGGCGCAGCTGAGCTGTACAGGCGGAATGTAAAGTAGAGTTTGTGCAGGTGTTTTGATTTTTGAGGTACGGTCGCTTTTTGAAAAAAGCTCCGCAAAAACTTC
>JAFTPW010000039.1:0-2952 GCA_017463075.1 Clostridia bacterium | reverse complement strand
CGTGACAGTATCGGAGTTTCCGGAACGGCTCAGGGTGAAACTTCTGGCAGGGGATAAAGATCTGGATATCATTCACATGGATCACTGCAATGAAGGAGATCTGCTGTCAGCAATTCTGCGTTATCAGCTGTATCTTCCGCTCGAGAATGAACCTGAAATTACGAAGAACTATGAAGCATTCGCGGATGGCGTGCGGGAATATATGACGTATGACGGACACCTGATCGGAATCCCCTATACATTCGGGGAAGAGGGAATTGTCGTGACGGAAGAATATCTTGAAACGGGTATGCCTGTTCCCGATGCCGGATGGACGATCGATGATTTCTGGAACATCTGTGAAGCGTCAGCTGAATACTGTACTGACAGTATCGCTCTGACGCCGGAGCCGCAGAACTGGATCATTAAAGCGATCATCCAGAATGGCGTATCAGACGGAAAAATGAACCGTGACACAGTACTCGACGCTGTGGAAAAGCTGTATCGGTATCAAAAGCAGGGAATCATCGCAGGATATAGAGCAGTTTCTTCATTTCTTCTGGATTGCAGGGTCACAATCCCGGCGCAGTCCGGATTTTATAGTACGTCAGAATTAAACGGTACAGTTGTAGCCAAGCCCAGAATTGACGGCAAACGGTACGCACCGCTGGAGTCCTTTGTGTTTGCGTATCAAAAGACGGATGTTCCGGAACTGGCAGTAGATTATCTGTGTATGCTTTCCGGAGAAGAATTCGCGCCGAAAATTGATGATTTGAAAACCTACTTCATGAAAGATTTCGATTCCTATTTCACGATGAGCACGGACGACGACTACTCATGGATCAGCGAAAAGGAAGTCCCCATGGGCAGCAACGCGTACCTCGTCAAAATCACCTCCGATGTATTCCCGGGAACGTCCATGCTGACCCTTGACGAGCCGTCTATGAATGAAACGATTGCCGACGTGTTCAAACGCCTCTACGCCGACAAAATCACACCCGAGCAAGCCGCGGACGAGATTGTGTCCTACGCCAACTACCGGTATTTTGAGTAAAAGCCTATGAAAAAACGCACCGACATCCTGTTCCTCCTGCCGTCACTGGCGGGATTCCTCACGTTCTTCATCGTACCGTTTTTCTACTCCTTCACCTATGCCTTCACGGAAAACGCGTTCACGAAGAAATTCGTCGCATTCGATAACTTCACCGCACTGTTCCAAAACGATTTCTTCCGCCTCGCCATGAAGAACACCGGAAAATTCACCCTCTGCGCCGTGCCGCTGACCATGGTGCTCTCTATCCTCACAGCACTCCTGATCGTGCGGTATGCGGCGAAACTGCCCTTTGTCAAATCCGCGTTCTTCCTGCCCGTGATTCTGCCGTCCGCAACCATTGTGATGCTCTGGCAGGCGTATGTCAGTGACGCGGTGCCGCCGTTTTCTTCCTTATTGTTGATTTATCTCTGGAAATACGGCGGCTTGAACGTGATGCTGATCCTCACCGCGCTGACCGGGATGAGCAAGGATATGCTGGACGCCGCAAAAATCGACGGTGCGGGTCTGCTCCGGACGACATGGCACGTGACCCTGCCGAATATTGCGCCGACTTTGTTCTTCACGTTCATTCTTTCAGTGGTCAACTCGCTGAAAATCTTCCGGGAATCGTTCCTGCTGTACACAAACTACCCGGATGAGAGCGTGTATATGCTTCAGAACTACCTGAACAACCACTTCCAGAAGCTGAATTATCAGAACATCTCCACGGCGGCGATTTTCTTCGCGGTGATCGTCTACACCGTCGTCGCGGTCGTTTTCGTCGCGGAGAAGAAATGGAGTGAGCAGATATGGTGAGAAAAATCGCATCCCGCGGCTTGACGGCATTCCTGATTCTGGCGGCACTGTTCGTCATCTCGCCGGTCATCATCGTCACCGTCATGTCCTTCGGCGAGGGAATTCAGCCCTACATAGACTTTTATGTGTGGAAGCCGACCTACCTGCACGCCCTGTCAAACTCCATCATCATCGCACTGTCCGCATCCCTCGGCACGGTCGTGATTTCCACCATGGCGGCGTATGTCTTCGCAAAAGTGAAATTCAAGGGCAGGGACTTCCTGTTCTACCTCTATATCATCGTCATGATGATGCCGTTTCAGGTCACGCTCCTGCCGCAGTACATTGTGTCAAAGCAGTTTTCGATCTACGACACGCGCTTCGCCCTGATTCTGCCGGGGATTTTCGCACCGTTCGCGGCGTTTCTGCTGACACAGGTGATGAAATCCGTCCCGGATGAGCTGATCGAAGCGGCACGGCTTGATACAGGCTCCACATGGCGGATTCTGATGCATATCATCGTCCCGACCATCAAACCCGGCATCATCTGCGCGTGGGTGCTGGTGTTCACGGAGCAGTGGAATTCGGTCGCCGAGCCGCTGATTCTGATGGAAACCCGCGAACTGTACCCGCTGTCGGTGATGCTGAACGAGATTTCCGCCGGAGATGTACTGGGATTTGCGGCGACGGTGGCGTTCATTCTCGCTCCGCTGCTGATGTTTGCATATTTCGAGAGTGAAATCATGGAAGGATTGGGGGACTACCGTCTGAAATGAGAAAAATTCTGACCTTATCGGCGTTTGCGCTGTTTCTCGCGTCCGTGCTGATTTTCACGGCGTTCGGTGAGGAAATCCGCGATGCCCTGTCCCCGACGGTGCGGTATGTGAGCCTGTCCTATGCCAGATTTGATCCCGATGACAACCGCGCATATCCGTCGTTCCCCAGTGAAGCTGTGCACACGGATGAAACCGGCGCGGACTACGTCTGGGTGGTTATGCCGACTGACGAATACCCGGAGGACGCCTTTGCGGTAAAACGTGCAGATGTCACCGTGATTCATGAAGCGGACGGCACGGTTTACGTCCGGTTCGCGGATTACGATATCACCGGCGGGATTGTGGTGGAGACGGATGGAGAACTTCGTG
>JAFTPW010000396.1:0-4301 GCA_017463075.1 Clostridia bacterium | reverse complement strand
ATCCTCGGCAACCGCAAAAAGATGATCTGGTGGCAGGATGAATTCTGGAAGCATATGCACGAAAAATATCCTGTTCTGGAACGCGGGGAAAGCGCCAGCGAAACAGGCAGAACCCACATCCCGACCCGTCTTTTCAAGGAAGCCGTACATCTGAACCGGCAGAAGGCGCTGCTGCTGTCCATGATCTCCGAGGTCAATCCGCTTAACAAAGCACGCAAGTCAGCAGAGATCGAAGCACTGCTGGAACGCTACATTCACAGTGTGGAGAAAATGCGAACTCAGCTCAAACGATACGACAGCGCTTTTAAGACGCTCAAAGCAGAAAAAGCGGAATTGGAGCGGGAGGTCAACGCCTCCAAAGAAAGCGTTGTCAAACGGCTGGAATTGATGCAGAAGCTGAACGACTACGAAGAACTGCGCCGCACAGTCGTAAAAGAAATGTTCCGGCAGCTCCTCACCCGTGTCGTCGTCGAGGATGCCGCAGAGTCCGAGCTTCTGTGCCAGACGGAATTCCTGCGCGCCGAGGGATGCCAGCTGACGGGTGACGGGGTCGTCCTTCCCGAGCCGCATGACCCGCACCGCCATGTCGCACTGCTGCATAATCATGAAATGCGCCATCGCACTGTCCGACGCGAAGACCGGCGAGGTCAGCAGTAGCCGTGCCGCACCTTCGGAATCCCGCGCGTCGCACAGATCGTAGAACTGCCGGAAATGCGCCGCCGTCCGCTCGACTGCTGTCATGCCTTCATTGAGCAGAGAAGAAAAAATTTCGAGTGATGTTTCCATATGATCCTCCAGTTTTCCGCGCAGGAGCTTTTTGATCCTGTGTACGCGGTTGTAAACCACCTGGACGGGAACACCGAGAATCTCAGCCGCATCCCTGCCGTCCATGCCGCAGAGAATCGACACGACCGCGCACTCCCGCAGCTCCGGCGGCAGATCAGCCACGCTTTTCCGAAGCATCTCCAGCTCCTCGGCGGCGATGAGTCGGTCGGGATCGGACTCCGGGATTTCTTCCTCAGCTTCGGCGTGACGGGAAAGAGCGATCCCGCGGCGGCGGATGTGCTGGCGGATTTTGTTTTCTGCAATCCCGCAGAGCCACGTCCGGATGTGCGACTCTCCCCGGAAATCGTCCCGTTTCTGAAGCGCGGTCAGGTATGTCTCCTGCACGATGTCCTCCGCGTCGTGAAAATCGCTCACCCGGCTGAGGACGTAGGAGTATAGATATTTGTAGTGTTCAGTCATCGGTGTTCTCCTGTCTTTCGGTTTCATATATCAGTCGCGCGGATCCGGGATTTCTTTTGATCGAATGGAAGATTTTTTATAAAAAATAGCACAGAAATGCGGATGTGTCAAGTGCGTACAATTTTTTCGCAAATTTCGCAGACAAATCCGGCAGACTGTGTTATAATATATTGTATTACAATGAATGAAGAAAAACCAACCGGAGGACATCTTATGGAATACCGCGGCACGGGTGCATCGGCGAGAGAATTCGCACGGTACGGACAGCTCGAAGACTGGATTCACGCTTATCTCACAACGGACGGACGCAACAAACCTTTCTCGGACGGACTGAAGCTCCTTCCGCGGCACTACATCGGACCGATTTCCATGCCCCTTTCCCTGTTCCCGCGCATCTGCGGACCGGAGGACTGTATGAAATACCGCGTGGATGAAGCCGGATTTGAAGCGCGCGTGACGGGAATCATGCAGGCGATGGAAAACGGTGCGGATCTGCCGCCGATGATCGTGCATTACGTCGTGGAAAACGGCGTTCCCGCATTCGAGCTGACCGACGGCAATCACCGGCATGAGGCGTGTGTCCGGCTTGGGCTCGAGCGGTTTGATGTGGTCGTGTGGATCACGGAAGACACGGAAGCCGAGCGGTTTTTACGGGATTTTGGTGGATACATCACATGACACTTAAACATGCAATGATTTTATCTCTGTCAGCCTTTGATTGCCGCAAAATATTTTTTCAAAAAAATCTCCCGCCCATGCAATAAACCCACGCATTCGTGCGTTAACATTACAAGAGAGGTGAAGCACACATGATATTCCTTACCATGACGTCAGTAAAAGATATCACAAACGACGAGGAACTGGATACCCTCATCGGGATGATCGCGGACGGTAACCGTGACGCTCTCGCTGAGCTGTATGAACTCACCCGTTCCGGCGTTTACAGCTTTGCCCTGTCTGTTTTGAAGAACACGCACGACGCAGAAGATGTGCTCCACGACTGCTATGTTCTCGTCTGGCAGCACGCGAAAACTTACACCTCCTCCGGCAAGCCGATGGCATGGATCATCACGATCACAAAGAATCTCTGCCTCAACCGGCTCCGTCAGCACAGGAAAAACGCGGATATCCCCGAGGAAGACTGGCTCATCTATGTGGAGAACCACGAAGAAGCGTCTCCCGAAGATAAGCTCATTCTCAAGGAATGCCTCACATCCCTCTCGGATGAAGAGCGGAACATCGTCGTTCTCTTCGCCGTATCGGGATTCAAACACCGCGAAATCGCATCCCTTCTCAATCTGCCTCTTGCCACTGTTCTGTCAAAATACCACCGCGCACTCAAAAAACTCAGAAAATTTATGGAATCAGGAGAACGGTCATGAAAAATTCAACGAACAACAGAATCAAGCATGCTTTTGAAGCCGTTACCCCCGATGTTTTTGACTCGGTTCTCCCGGATCTGGACGAACAGAAAGGATTGGGCATCGTTATGACACAGAACAGAAAAAATACCATCGTAAAGAAACTCTCCGGCATCGCGGCGGCTGTCGTGATTCTCGCAGGTGCAGGCATCTTCGGTCACGCCTACGCCGTCAGCAATACCGTCGCATCCACCGTTGCACTCGATGTGAATCCCTCCGTGGAGATCCGGGTCAACGCGAAGGAAAAGGTTCTCTCCGTGGACGCCCTCAACGAAGACGGCAGAATCATCATCGGCGACATGGATTTCAAAGGCAGCGATATCGATCTCGCAGTGAACGCCCTCATCGGCTCCATGCTCAAGAACGGCTACCTCAACGAGCTGACAAACTCCATCCTCGTGAGCGTGGACAACAACGACCCCGAAAAGAGCGAGGCTCTCAGACAGCGGATCGCGGACGAAATCTCCGTCATCCTCGGTACCGACACGTTCACGGGTGCAGTCCTCAGCCAGACCATGTCCCACGACGCGGCAGTGAACGAAATCGCATCCGCGAACGACATTTCCACCGGCAAGGCACAGCTCATCCACCAGATCACCCAGCAGAACACCTGGTACACCGCCGAGGATCTTGCGGCAATGTCGATCAACGAGCTGAATCTCATCACGATGTCCGGCGGACTCAAGCTCGAGAACGTTGACGCAACCGGCACGGCAAGCGCGAAGGCGTACATCGGTGAAGAAGCGGCAAAACAGGCGGCTCTTGCTCATGCGGGTGTGGACGAATCCGAGATCACCGGCTTTGAAATCGAGCTGGACTGGGAAGCCGGCGTGATGGTGTACGACGTGGAATTTGACACCTTCGGCACCGAATACGACTACGACATCAACGCACAGACGGGTGAGGTGGTACGCTACGACAACAAGCGCGACGACGGCTACCGCGAATCCGGCAATGCGGACGGCGGCAAACTCGTCACCGCTCCCGTGATTTCGGAAGAGGACGCAAAGAGTGCCGCATACACTCACGCGGGACTCACAGCGGATGACGTCCTCCACGCGAAGGCAAAGCTCGACCGCGAACACGGCACGGTGATCTACGAAATCGAATTCCGCACTGCGACCCACGAATACGACTACGACATCAACGCGACCACGGGTGAGGTTGTGAAGTACGAACGGGAATACGAACCGGGAAGTGCATCCGACGCCCTCGCGGTTCTTGACAAAGCGGAAGGCAGTCCGACCTCTCCCGAAGCCGGCACGATTATCGCCGAAGCGAATGCACTCTCCGCAGCTCTCACCCACGCGGGCGTGAATTCGGATGCGGCGTACGATGTTTCCGTGGAGCTTGACAACGAGCACGGACGGGATGTGTACGAAATCGAGTTCAAGGCGGACCGGTATGAATATGAATACGAAATCGATGCCGCGAACGGTGATGTGGTGAAGTTTGACAAGGAATTGGATGATTGAGGCGGGATATTCCGACGCTGAAGCCGCAGGATATCCGCCCGCCTCCCGAGAATTTCCCTTACGGAAAATTCTCCGAGGTGAATAAGAATTGGACGATTAAAGCGGGATATTCCGACGCTGAAGCCGCAGGATATCCGCCCGCCTCCCGAGAATTTCCCTT
>JAFTPW010000395.1:0-9452 GCA_017463075.1 Clostridia bacterium | reverse complement strand
CTCAGCCTGCGGCGCAAACTATGATTCACTCACGGCGATGCTCCGGGACGCTACCCTTAACAAGCCTTCCCCGTGCAGTCGCTGGAAATTTCAACTTCACAAACACAGCCGGGGAAGGTGTCACGGTTTTTTCTCAAAAAATCGTGACGGATGAGGCGTGAACCTGCGGCGCAGTTTAGGTTTACGTTATTTCTGTTGACGAAACGTGCGCCTGAACCGTAGGGGCGGGTCTTGCGCGCGCCCGTCGATAAATATAAGCCGTACACCCGCCAATGACGTTGACCTTCCGGCATGATTCATTCTGCATTATGAATCATGCATTCCTTCACCGCAGTTCCTTCCGCATGTACGCGCCTTCTTTGTACAGCACTTTCTGTAAATCTGCCGCACGGACGCTTCTCACGTCGCCGGAGAGGACTGCCATCGCCGCTGCGGTTCCTGCTGCCTGACCGGTGATGTAGCAGCCGGGCATGACGCGGACGGAGGCTTCCATCTGGCGGTCGGTGCCCATGCATCTGCCGGCGGTGAGGGCATTCGTGAACGACACGGGGATGAGCGAGCGCAGCGGGATGCCGTAGGATTCGCCCTTGCCGTACTTCATGCCGCGGTATTCCCTGTTGAACCGCTCCATTTCCTCAGCCGACGTATTCATGACGTGGATGTCAATCGGGTAGCAGTAGCGTCCGATTTCGTCTTCAAAATCCCGGCGCGCGATGAAATCCTTCACGCTCAGCATGTGGTCGCACAGGATCCGGCGGGATTCCCGGATGCCGAGCATATTCGCCGTGCCGGTGAGGGTGATGTTCTCGCATCCGCGGACGTATTTGCGGTAGAATGCCTGATATTCGAGCAGGGATTTGCGTCCCCAGACCATGGCGTCGGTGAGGGAGCGGTTATTGCATGCTTTGAAGCCGAACACATGCCCGATATTGCCGCCGCAGATGCCGTTCGCACGCAGATTCAGCCCGGTGAGGTGCCTGTCCTCGTAGGTGAACACGCCGTCGGCGATGGCTTTCTCGAGTGCTTCGGTGACGTTGGCTTTGCGGTATTCGTCGTAGTTTACGCCCGTCCACTGCGAACACAGCGTCGAGGGCATCACGTCCCCGTTGTCGTCGCCGAGCTCGAATTTTCCGCCCGCCAGTGCAATCACTTCGCCGTCGCCGGTGCAGTCGATGACAATCTTCGGCTGAACGGCAAACATCCCTTCCGCGGACGTGAAAACACAGGTGACAATACGCTGACCGGCCGTGACAACGTCGCAGAGCTTGGTGAAAAAGAGGAATTTCACGCCCGCTTCGGTGACGGCATCGTCGTAAACGCGCTTGAGAAGCTCCGGCTCGATGGAAGTCCACGTCTGCGTGTCGGAAACTCCGGGACATGCCGCACGCCGGATCTCCAGACCGATTCCGGAGCAGAGCATGGTCTCGCCGTCGGAGAACGCCGCATAGGACGGAACCAGCCCGGTCGTACCCACGCCGCCGAAGCATCCGCCGGATTCGCACAGGAGAACGTCCCGTCCCATCCGTGCAGCCGCAATTGCCGCCGCAGTTCCAGCCGCACCGCCGCCGACCACGAGCACATCGGGTGTATATCGTACATCAAGAGTTCGGGAATAAAGCATAGCATACCTCACAGTAGTTTTTCGTTTGATAACAAATCAATTTTACCACAAAGCAGAAGAAAAGTCCATGCGTTTTGTGAATTCTGATGAAAAATCGCAGTGAAATTCTTGCATTCCCCGGGAATGTGCGATATAATGGGGTGAGAAGAGCAATGCTGACATGCGCCGCAGAGAGGTTCACTCCTCATCCGTCACGATTTTTTGAGAAAAAACCGTGACACCTTCCCCGGCTGCGTTTGTGCAGTTGAAATTTCAAGCGACTGCACGGGGAAGGCTTGTTAAGGGTGGCGTTCCGGAGCATCGCCGTGAGTGAATCACAGTTTGCGCCGCAGGTTCATCGCCGGATGTGCGGTTGGGATTGTTCGGCGGGAGGATAATATCCTCCCCTACGGTTTTGGGAAAATTTCATCGCCGGAAGTTTTGTTTGAACCGGCGGTCGGGGGCAAGCCCCAACCCTACGGTTTTGCGGACGTTCCGTCAACAGAAGCAAAGTAAACCCACACCGCGCCGCAGGCTGAAGTTTATCCGTACAATCCCGTGACACTATCGTAACTGTCAGAGCCCGAAGCGTTCCAATCTCGCCGCCGCAGGCTGAGTTTACCGAGGAAATCCAGTGTTCCGAACGATAAAGGAAGATCGCTCAACCCTAAAGCTGCACAGGTATGAATCCCTCGCCTGGCGGAGCCTTGGGTCCAGGCACTCCTGGCAGCCGAATCGAGAGCCCGGCTGTGGAGGGTTCTCGCGCCCGCCGCGCAGGCGTTACAAATAAGATTCGAAAAGCGGAGCTTTTCTACCTAATTCAATCACGTAAATCCAAAGCAAAACGAAATCAAAGAAAAAAGAACGAAAAAATTATAAAGAATAAACAGAAAGGAGCCCCGAAAGCCCCATGAAAACCTACCACCTCAACGGCTTGGTCGAGAAAATCCACCAGACTGTGCAGAGTCATCGCCTCCCGGACGGCGGATACGCTCGCTGGCTGTGGAATACTCCCACCTCCAAGCGGAATCTCGGCGTCAATGAGTACGGATGCGCGGATGCGGCGAATATCCTCTACTCCATCGGACGCTTCCCGCGATATGACGACCCCGCACGGGAACAGCTCATCAACGCCCTGCTTGACCTCAGACACGAGGACGGCAGCTTCGCGGAACCTACCCATCACCCCATCCATACCACCGCACACTGCCTTGCCGCGCTGGATCTCTTTGATGCCGTGCCGGATCAGAGCGAGCTTCTGCCGTTTCTTGAGCCGTTCCGGACGAAAGAAGGCGCGTATGCACTGCTCGAATCTTTGCTCTGGGAAAAGAATCCGTGGAGCGAATCCCATAAGGGCGCGGGCATGTTTGTCTGCATGAACCTCACTCACGCGGCTGATGCGGAATGGAACGAAAACTACTTCCGCTGGCTGTGGGATCACACCGACGAACGCTACGGTATGAGCCGCATGATCGGTCACCAGATGGGCGACGCCGGAAATCTTCCCGATGAAACCGAAAATACCAAGCCGAACGGCACAGCCGCACAGGTGTCCGATCACCTTTTCGGATGGTTCCACTATATGTTCAATATGGAGTCCGCACATATGCCCCTCCGGTACCCCGATAAAGTCATCGATACCTGCCTGCATCTGTGGCAGAACCGCGGCGGAAACGCACTCAAATCCGGCTTCGCGCACGGCGTGGACTTCAAGGAAATCGACTGGGTCTTCGTCATCAACCGCGCATCCCGTCAGACGCCGCACCGCTGGCACGAGGTCAAAGCGGCACTCCGCGAATTTGCCGACGAATTTTTGCCGTGGATCGATACCGTGGATCACACAACCGACGACCGCTTCAATGACCTGCACATGCTCTTCGGCGCGGTATGCGCTCTTGCGGAAGTACAGGCGGCTCTGCCCGGTCAGGTGAAAACCACGGTTCCGCTCAAGCTCGTGCTCGACAGACGGCCGTTTATCTGAGGTGAATCATGAACAGAAAACGGATCCGCGACTACGGCGTGAAAATCGGGAAATACAGGCCCGGTGCGCGCAACAAAATCACAGACGTGCCCGGCGTCACGGTGGGACATTATACCGTTGATGATGCGCGGCATAAAACCGGCGTGACCGTGATTATCCCGGCTGAGGGAAATCTATTCACGCACAAGCTCACAGCCGCCGCGCATGTCATCAACGGCTTCGGCAAAACCTGCGGAACCGTGCAGGTGCAGGAGCTCGGGACACTGGAAACCCCGATCGCGCTGACGAATACCCTCAACGTCGGAAAAGCCGCAGACGCCCTTGTCGGATACACCGTGGAGATGTGCGAACGTGACGGAGTCCCATGCCGCTCGGTCAATCCCGTGGTCGGCGAGACGAACGACAGCGGACTGAACGACATCACCGACCGGTGCATCGGAGAAGCCGAAGTGAAAGCCGCAATTGCCGCCGCGTGCCTTGATTTTGACGAAGGCGACGTCGGTGCGGGCAAGGGGACGGTCTGCTTCGGACTCAAGGGCGGCATCGGCTCCTCCTCCCGCGTGCTGACGATTGACGGAAAAGAATACACCGTCGGTGCACTGGTGCAGTCGAATTTCGGCGTGACGTCGGATCTCATGATTGCCGGTGTGCCCGTCGGACGCCGCATTGCCGAGCAGATGAAGCAGGACGCCGCCGGATGTGACAAAGGCTCGATCATGATCGTCATCGGTACGGACATCCCGCTCACCGAGCTTCAGCTCAACCGCGTGCTCCGTCATGCCGTTGTCGGACTGGCACGAACCGGATCGTACGTCGGTCACGGAAGCGGAGATGTCGTGCTCGGCTTCACCACAGCGAACAGACGGGAACCCGACGACGGCACAATCCGCGAAATCCGCGCAATCCCGGACAGCATCATCGACTGCGTGTTCCGTGGGACTGCCGAATCGGTCGAAGAAGCCGTACTCAACTCGCTGACAGCGGCGGATGCGGTCACGGGATACACCGGCAAGATACGCCGGAGCCTGAACGAATTTCTGCCGCAGCTCTTGGATTAAAGGAGAATCACCATGAAATCAAAATACATCGCATTCACATCCCCCGGGATCGCGGAGCTGCTCGACAAAGACATGCCCGCGCTGAAGCCCGGTGAAGTCCTCGTTGAGACGCTCGTTTCCACGGTATCCGCCGGAACGGAGCGCGCCAATCTCTCGGGGGATCCCAACATCAGCCCGGCAAGAAGTACGGTCGGCAAACCCGCAACCTTCCCGCGTACGCTCGGATACAGCTCTGCCGGAATCGTGAAGGAGGTCGGCGAGGGCGTGAAGTCCGTGAAACCCGGGGATCCCGTCGCGGTATCGTGGGGCAAGCACTCCCAGTACCAGATTGTCGCGGAGAAGAACGTGTACCTCCTGACGCCGCTGCTTGAGAAGGGACTGACCATTGAGGACGCGGCAATGGCACTGATCGCAACCTTCCCGATGGGGGCAATCCGCAAGACGCACTTCGAGATGGGCGAATCCGCCATGGTTGTGGGGCTCGGCATCCTCGGCATGATCGCGGTACAGCTTCTCCGCGCAGGCGGTGCGTATCCGGTGATTGCCGTCGATCCCGTGCCGGAAAAGCGCGAATGGGCACTGAACTGGGGCGCGGATTACGCATTCGATCCCACCGATCCCGAATTTGAAGCAAAGGTGCGTGCAGTTACCGGAGTCGGCGTGAAAGTTGCCGTGGAAGTCACCGGAATCGACCGCGCACTCGACACCACCCTCGACTGCATGGCGCGGTACGGGCGTGTGGCACTGCTCGGATGCACCCGTCATTCGGAGTTCGCCATCGACTACTACCGCAAGGTACACGGCCCGGGCATTACTTTGGTCGGTGCGCACACTATGGCAAGACCGGACAACGACTCCTCGAGCGGCTGGTGGACAACGCGGGACGACCTCTACGCGGCACTCAACCTCGTCGTCGGCGGACGGATCAGACTCGGCGGCATGGTAACCGAAACCCACGATCCCGCGGATGCACCCGAAGTCTACGCGAGACTCATGACCGAGAAAACGTTCCAGGTTGTGCAGTTCAGGTGGAAATAAGCAATGCAGAATGAAATGAACGAGGTACACGATATGAAAAAAATCCGCATCGCACAGATCGGGACGGCGCACGACCACGCATCGGTCACATACGCCAGCCTCTTGAAGCTCACGGACGATTTTGAAGTCGTCGGAATCGCGGAGCCGATCGAAAAACATAAGAAGAATCTCGACACTGTCGCAGCCTATCAGGGAACGCCCCACTACACCGTTGAAGAGCTTCTTGAAATGGATCTGGACGCCGTCACCATTGAGATTGAGGAATGCTACGCCACCGAATACGCGCAGATGTTTGCCGAACGCGGTGTTGCGGTACAGCTGGACAAGCCCGGTTCTCCCGGAGTCGACGCATTCGTGAAGCTCGTGGAAACCTGCCGTGCACAGAATCTCCCGCTCCAGCTCGGGTACATGTACCGCTTCAATCCGATGATCCGCCGTGCTATTGACGAAGCGAAAAAAGGCACCATCGGCGAGGTTTATTCCGTCGAAGCGCACATGAGCGTACATCACGCGATCCCGAAGCGGACTTGGCTCGGCGGATACAAGGGCGGCATGATGTACTGGCTGGGATGCCACCTCGTCGACCTCGTCTACCAGATTCAGGGCGAGCCGGAGGAAGTCATTCCCATGAACTGCCAGTCCCCGATGAGCCGCGATGACGGCGTTGACACCGAGGATTTCGGGTTCGCGGTGCTGAAATACAGAAACGGCGTATCCACGGTCAAGACATCCGCCGCCGAGTTCAACGGATTCGCACGCCGTCAGCTCGTCATCAGCGGAACGAAGGGCACGATCGAGGTCTACCCGCTGGAAACCGGATCACCCACGGGCAAGGGAACGGTATCCTACGCGAGATTCACGCCCGCCGAGAGGGAAACAAGCCCCTTCCGCGACTGCTCCGAGAGATGGGAATGCGACCCGTTCGACCGGTACGACAACATGATGCACCACTTTGCGTGCCTTGTGCGCGGCGAATGCGAAAATCCGTACACGTATGACTACGAAATCGCGATGTTCAGGCTGTTCACGAAGTGCTGCGGCGGGGAGAAGCGGTAAATTCCATGAAACATCAGCCGGGATTTTTCCCGGTTTTTGTTTTCTCCACGATCCGTTGATAAAATCTCCACCACGCATCATGGGATAATCCCACGCATCGTGGAGAAATCCGCAAAAACGCGGTTATTGACGGCGGCAGAAACATATGGTATCCTTATATCAACGACGTCGTATCTTTTGTCAAGGAGAAAACCAATGGATCTGAAAATTGCAGAACGGCTGAGAAAATACCGCAAGGAGCGGGACATGACGCAGGACGCGCTGGCACAGGCACTCGGTGTATCGCCCCAGTCGATTTCCAAATGGGAATGCGGCGACGGGTACCCGGACATCACGTTCCTGCCGACGATTGCGAACTATTTTGAAATTACGATTGATGAGCTGATGGGCAACGACGAAATCGGACGGGAGCAGGATATTGACGCTTTCTACGATTTCATCAACAGCACGAACGACAGCGAGGCATGCACGAAAAAAGCCGCCGAATACATGAAGAAATATCCGAAGCGGTATGGAATTACAGGACTGTTTCTGAACGAAGCATCCGGTCTTTCCGCTGAAAAACGGGAGGAATATCTGCCGCTGATGCGTGAGACCGCTAAGAGAGTCATGAAGGAATGTACCTTGCAGTGGGTGCGGGAAAAGGCAGTGCAGGTAATGTGCAGCGTGTGTCCCGACGAGGAATTTGACGAATGGTACAGTCTCTGCGCCGATGAGTATGATGCTTACCGCGGGGAAGTGCTCGAAGAACGGCTGTGGAAGCAAGGCAAATGGGACGAGAGCCGTGTGCGTTTTGATGTGAACAATCTCCTCATTCTCCTTCATTTCATGAACCGGAAGAACCGCAACTGGGCGGCACCGGAGCGGGCAACGGAATGGTTCAAAAACAATATCCGCATGATCGAATTTTTCGGAGAAAACGGCGAAATTCCGCGTGCATGGTGGGGAAAGTACGCGAATCTCCACTTCCGGGCGGCATGCTCCTCGTTCGGATGCGGGAACAACGATGCGGCATGGGAATATCTTGAGAAAGCGTTTGAACTCTACCCTCGCTGGCTGGAAATTCCCGAAGGCGAGGAGCTGGAACTGGGCAGATTCATCCTGTTCAACGACGTGAAGGCACTGAAAAAACGGTGGCGCGTTCTCATTCCCGGGGTGGGCGAGGAATACTGCTCCGATTACTATTTGTTCAGCCATGGCAGCGATGATATGCTCAACGCCATGACCGCACCGCACGGGTGGGAGTGGTTCAACGGCGTGCGCGATGATGAGCGGTTCAAGTCGGCAATTGAGCGTGCGCGGATTCTCGCCGAAACCTACCCGGAACCGGAGGAAACCGAATAAATTCCACCCGCGCGGTAGAAATCCTACTCCCGGTAGGGTTCTCTGTCGGATGCGGTTCTTGACGGAGGGCACTTTTTCTGGTATTCTGTTATCGGACGAAGGGCCCTCGTACTTTTGATTTGTGAGGTAAAAAATGGAACTGCAATTTGCTTGCCGGCTGAGAAAATACCGCCGAGAGCGTGACATGACGCAGGAGGAGCTTGCGCAGAAAATCGGCATCTCCCCGCAGTCCGTGTCGAAATGGGAACGCGGCGACGGACTCCCGGACGTGACAATGCTCCCGCGGATTGCCGGATGCTTCGATGTGACAATTGACGCCTTGCTCGGCTATGACGACGGGGTGCGTGAGGAGGATATCCGTGCGTTTATCTCCGATGTACACGGGGATGTGCTCACGGAGACGGAAAAGCTGGAGCTCTGCATGAAATACCGCGCGAAATATCCCGACAACGACAGGATTCTACACACAATGATGTGGCTGATTATGTATCTCGAGGACAAGGCTTTGCGTGAGGAATACCTGCCGGCACTGCGGGACTGCTGTGAGACCATCATCCGCATCTCCACGGAGCAGGTCTACCGCGATAATGCAGTCGGGTTCATGTGCCGCATCTGCGCGGATCACGAGCTGGAGCACTGGCACGGCATGTGTGCGCAGAGCTACGAGGCATACGCCGGGGAAGTGCTGGAAAAGCGGCTGAAATCGAAGAACGACCGGGACGGCTATCTCGCACAGCACGACGTGAACAATCTGCGGATTCTGATGCACCTGTTCTCGCGCTTGGATGAAGTGACCGACACAACCTCGCCGCGCGGCGTGAAGCAGATGAAATTCCGCATCCGGATTCTGGAAGCACTTTCGGAAGACGGCGCTGTTCCGGACGCATGGCTCGGAGAATATGCGCACTGTCACATCCGCCTTGCCTGCCGGTGCTTCGCGGACGGAAACTCTGACGAAGGCTACTTCCACGCGGAGACGGCACTGGATGCGGCGGAGAAGTGGTGGAGCATCCCGGACGGCGAATACATGAAAACAGGCGACACGGAAATCTTCGGCGGATGCGAGGTTCTGCGGAACGAGTGGCTGCTCCGGCGCGGGAACGGTGTACTGGAAGACTCGTCGCACGATTTCCTCTGTTTCCTCGGCGGCAGGGAGTCGCTGTACGTGGTTATGACAAACTGGCCGGGATTTGATCCCGTACGCGGGCAGGAACGGTTTGAAGCATGCGTGAGACGGGCGGAAACTCTCATGAACGGCGCGGAATAAATCCACCCGGAGGATAAAAATTCCACTGCCGGTTGCAGGCTGTGTCGGACGCGGTTCTTGACGGAGGGCTCTTTTTCTGGTATCCTGTTATCAGACGAAGGGCCCTCG
>JAFTPW010000394.1:0-6471 GCA_017463075.1 Clostridia bacterium | reverse complement strand
GCGGCTTCAATACCTTCGTTGAAGAACGCGACACTATGCTGAACCGCGGCCCCGCACGTGTTTCTCCTCACTTCGTTCCCAAAATGATCTCCAATATCGCCGCAGGTCAGATCGCGATCCGCTGCGGCGCAAAGGGTCCCTGCCTCTCCATCGTCACCGCGTGCGCTACCGGTACCAACGCCATCGGCGAAGCATACCGCGCAGTCAAGCACGGCTACTGTACCGCTGTCATCACCGGCGGCGCGGAAGCATCCCTCCATCCGCTCTCCGTTGCGGGCTTCTCCAATATGACCGCGCTCACCACCGAGGCAGATCCCATGAAGGCTTCCATCCCCTTTGACAAGAACCGCTCCGGTTTCGTCATGGGTGAAGGTGCCGGCGCGCTCGTCATCGAATCCCTTGAACACGCACAGGCAAGAGGAGCTGTCATCCTCGCGGAAATCGTCGGCTACGGCTCCACCTGCGATGCCCATCACATCACCGCACCCGATCCCGAAGCCTCCGCATCCGCACGTGCCATCTCCCTCGCCATGAAGGAAGCCGGATATACCTCCGATGACGTCGTTTACATCAACGCTCACGGCACTTCCACGCCCATGAACGACAAGACCGAAACCAACGCCATCAAAATCGCGTTCGGTGATGACGCAAAGAAGGTTCACGTAAGCTCCACCAAGTCCATGACCGGTCATATGCTCGGCGCGGCAGGTGCGGCTGAAGCCATCGCGTCCGTCATCGCACTCCAGACCGGCACCATCCCGCCCACCATCCACTACACCACTCCCGACGAAGAATGCGACCTCGATATCACGCCCAATACCGCAGTGCAGGCAGATCCCACTCTCGCTCTGTCCACGTCCCTCGGCTTCGGCGGTCACGACGGCTGTCTCGCATTCCGCAAGTGGAACGGCTGACCCGGAGAATCGACATGAACAAAAAAGAACTTGAAAAGCTCCTGCCCCACCGCGATTCCATGCTCCTCATCGACGAGGCGGAGCTCATTGACGGCAAATCCCACGGCAAAATCCACATCCGCGGGGACGAATGGTTCCTCGACGGACATTTTCCCGGACATCCCATCGTACCCGGCGTCATCCTCTGTGAAATGCTGGCGCAGTCCGCGTGCTGCTGTCTGACCGATATGATGAAGGAAGGAACGCTCACCTTCTTCTCCGGACTGGACAAAGTGCGCTTCAAGAAGCCCGTTCACCCCGGCGACACCATGGAAACCGAATGCGAAATCACCCGCTCCCGTCACCCCTTCTATTTCGCCAAGGGCGTAGGTCGCGTGAACGGGGAAATCGCCGTATCCGCTGAATTTTCCTTTGTATTAACCGAAAAAGGAGAGGACTCCAATGGCTAATTCCATGTCAAAATGCAAGCACTGCGGTGCCGAAACCCTGAACTCCGTTCTCGCGGCGAATCATCAGGTTTGTCAGGCATGCGGCGGCTATTTCCGGATGTCCGCGCGTGAAAGAATCGCGTCCGTCTGCGACAGGGGCTCCTTTGAGGAACACGACGCATCCATGATCAGCGATGACGTGCTCCGCTTCCCCGAATACGCCGACAAACTGAAGAAATCCAAGGAATCCTCCGGCGAAAACGACGCTGTCATCACCG
Organism: Clostridia bacterium; assembly: GCA_017463075.1. Lineage (GTDB taxonomy): Bacteria > Bacillota > Clostridia > Oscillospirales > CAG-272 > UMGS1696. The sequence goes on along the minus strand of JAFTPW010000394.1, from coordinate 4,851 downwards.
GTACCGCATCCATCGGCGGCAATCCCTGCTGCATCTTCGTCATGGAATCCGCTTTCATGATGGCGAGCATGGGTACCGTCGTCGGCGAAAAAATCACCCGCATCTTTGAGTACGCAACCGAAAATCAGCTTCCCGTCATCGGCTGGATCTGCTCCGGCGGCGCGAGAATGCAGGAAGGCGTGCTCTCCCTGATGAAGATGGCGAAGGTCAGTGCGGCAGTACGCTGGCACAGCAACGCGGGACTCTTCTACCTCGCTATTCTCACCGACCCGACAACCGGCGGTGTGACGGCATCCTTTGCCATGGAAGGCGACATCATTGCTGCCGAACCCGGTGCCCTCATCGGATTTGCAGGTCAGCGCGTCATCGAACAGACCACCGGTCAGAAGCTCCCCGAAGGCTTCCAGCGCGCCGAATTCCAGCTCGAGCACGGCTTCTGCGACATGCTCATCCCGCGCCGTGATGCCGCAAAGATCATCGCAAATCTCCTCAAAATTCACACCCGGAGGGTCAGAGCATGAGTGCATACGAAAAGGTAATGCTTGCCCGCGCGTCTGATCGTCAGATGGGCAGCTTCTATATCAACCACATCATCGAAAACTTCACCGAGCTTCACGGCGACCGCTCCTTCGGGGATGACGGTGCCATTGTGGGCGGTGTGGGATTCCTCGGCGGCATGCCCGTGACCTGCATCACCATGAAGCGCGGCGACTCCCTTGACGAGAGAATCAAGCGCAACTTCGGCTGTCCCTCCCCGGAAGGCTACCGCAAGGCGCTCCGTCTCATGCGTCAGGCGGAAAAGTTCGGCAGACCCATCATCTGTTTCGTCGGAAGCCCCGGAGCCTACTGCGGCATCACAGCCGAAGAGCGCGGTCAGGGTCAGGCGATTGCGGAAAATCTCTGGGAAATGTGCGCCCTCAAGGTGCCGATTGTCACCGTTGTCTGCGGCGAAGGCGGTTCCGGCGGTGCGCTTGCCCTCAGCGTCTGCGACCGTATGCTGATGCTGGAAAACGCAGTTTACTCCGTCATCTCGCCCGAAGGATGCGCATCCATTCTCTGGAAGGACTCCGGCAAGGCAAAGGAAGCGGCGGAAGTGCTCCGTCTGACTGCGGATGACCTGTACAAAATGGGCATCGCGGACGAAGTGATTCCGGAAACCTACCGCACCCCCGAGGAAATCGCGGCAATTCTGAAAAAGAAGATCACGCTGGAATTAAAGCGTCTCACCGCCATCTCCACGCCCCGCCTTCTCGCATCCCGCTACACCAAATTCCGCCAGATCGGCGCGAAGGCGTAAAACCGAACATGCATCCCGGCTGATACGGCTTGTCCGTCACGGTCGGGATTTTTTCATGCATGGTTCGCCTGCGGTGTTTTTATGCCACGATTTTTAACAGATTTTGTTAACGATTGTATCTGGCACGCTTGCGGATTCTGTGGTAGAATAAAGGCAGAAACCAACCCACGGAGGTACACATGTTCCACGAAAAACTGCTCGCTCTGCGGAAGAAGCACGCGTGGTCGCAGGAGACGCTTGCCGAAAAGCTCGGCGTGTCCCGGCAGACGGTCGCGAAATGGGAATCCGGCGAGAGCGTACCCGATCTGACCATGGCGTCGGCGATTTCTGCCCTCTTCGGCGTCTCCCTCGATTCCCTCTCCGGCAGAACCGGGGTCACACCTGCGGGAAAATACGCCTTCGGTGCCGTGAAGCTCGGTGAGCGCGGTCAGCTCGTCCTGCCGAAAAAGTGCCGCGAAATCTTCGGTCTGGAGGCAGGTGACCTCATCATGGTGCTCGGCGACGTCGAACGCGGCATCGCGATGATGAAGGTCACGCCGGAAATGTTCCGCGTATTCGACGACGACGGGCTCCCCGGGGAGGACGAAGTATGAATGAACGGATTTCTCTGACCGTGCGGAGTCTGACAAAATCCTTCGGCGGCGTAAAGGTCGTGGATGATCTCAGCTTTGACGTGCCGTCCGGCAGTGTTTTCTCCCTCCTCGGCGTGAACGGAGCCGGAAAAACCACCGCCATCCGCATGCTCACCGGACTTCTCACCCCGGACAGCGGCACGGCATTCCTCGCCTCTCATCCGATGGGATCAGACGCCGCCGCGCGCATCATCGGACTGTCCCCGCAGGAAACCTCGACCGCGCCCAACCTCACCGTGGCGGAAAACCTCATCATGACCGCGTCCGTCTACGGCATGGACTCTCCGGAATCGCGCGCGGCGGAGATCATGGAGCGGCTTTCCCTGACCGATCACCGGGACACGCGCTCGAAGCATCTCTCGGGAGGTCTGCGCCGCCGTCTGTCCATCGCGATGGGGATCATCCACGAGCCGGAAATCCTCTTTCTCGATGAGCCGACCCTCGGGCTTGACGTTCTCGCGCGCCGGGAGCTGTGGTCCCTCGTGAACGAACTGCGGCAGTCAATGACAATTCTTCTGACCACGCACTACATGGAAGAAGCCGAAGCCCTCTCCGATACCATCGCCGTCATGGATCACGGGCATCTTCTCGCCTGCGGAACCATGGAGGAACTGCGTCAGCTGACCGGACTGGTCTCACTCGAGGACATTTTCGTCTCCCTCGCGCAGAAAGGCGGTGTAAGATGATCACAAAACGCATTCTCACCTACGCACACCGCGTGACACTGGAGCTGCTCCGCGATCCGCTGTCGTATGTGTTTGCGCTCGGATTTCCGCTCGTGATGCTCGGCGTGATGACCCTCGTGAACGCGTCGATTCCACCCGAAGCGGCAATGGATATCTTCACCCTGCCCGCGCTCACTCCCGCCGTGTGGATTTTCGGGCTGACGTTCCTTATGCTTTTCACCGCACAGCTTCTCGCGAAGGACAGAAGCGAAGCGTTCCTCATCCGGCTGTATCTCTCCCCGATGACGTCGGCGGATTTTCTCATCGGGTACCTCCTGCCGAGTGCGTTTCTCGCAATTTTTCAGGGCGGAATCACGTTCGCGGCAGGTGCCGTCATCGGACTTTTCACCGGCGAGGTGCTGTCCCTCATCGGCATTTTCCGCTCGCTCGTGCTGTCCGTTCCGGCGATTCTGCTGTTCCTCTCCCTCGGACTCGTCTTCGGCAGTGTTCTCAGCGACCGCGCGGCTCCGGGCATCTCGTCCGTTGTGATCTCGGCGTCGTCCCTTCTCGGCGGCATCTGGATGGACGTGGAAATGATGGGCGGCGTCTGGCTCAAACTCTGCCGTGTCCTCCCGTTCTACCACGCAGTCAGACTCGCGCGGGCAGGCGTTTCGGGAGAATTGGACGGGATCCCGCTCAGTCTCGCCGTGGTTTTCGGATATGCGGCAGTGCTGTTCGTGCTTGCGGCAGTCCTCTTCGGCAGACAGCGCAGGAAATAAAGAAAAAAACGGTTCGATCCCATGGTAATTCATGGCAAATCGAGCCGTTTTTGGTATTGAATTAAGCATCCGCCCATGTGAACCCCGACGAGAGCAGGCGCACGCACTCCTTCGACACCAGCAGCATTCCTCCGGTGGTATGAGCGCGGCGTATGGTTTTCCCGTCATCGGTGTACACGCGGCATTCGCAGTCCTTCACCGCGGTCACGAACGGAACATGTCCCGCCAGAACCGCAAGCTCTCCTGCGATGCCTCTGACGGACAGCTGACAGGCATCCCCGTCATACCGCAGTCCATCAGGCGCGGCGATTTGTAGTTTGAAGGACTTCATACGTTTCCACCCTGTGCTTTTTCGCGAACCTCATCTATCGTACCCACATACAGGAACGCACTTTCCGGCAGGTCGTCGCATCTTCCCTCGATAATTTCACGGAATCCGCGGATGGTCTCCTTGAGCGGGACGTACTTGCCTGCCATACCGTTGAATGTTTCTGCGACATGGAACGGCTGGGAGAGGAACCGCTGGATTTTTCTCGCGCGGGAGACGGTGAGGCGGTCTTCTTCGGCGAGTTCATCCATACCCATGATGGCGATGATATCCTGAAGCTCCTTATATCTTTGCAGAATCCGCTGAACTTCTCTTGCGACGCGGTAATGTTCTTCGCCGACGACTTCGGGTGTGAGGATGCGGGAGGTAGATTCGAGCGGGTCAACAGCGGGATAGATACCCTGCGACGCAATGCTGCGGGCAAGTGCGGTGGTTGCGTCGAGGTGAGCAAAAGTGGTAGCGGGAGCGGGGTCGGTATAGTCATCCGCAGGGACATAAACCGCCTGCACGGAGGTAATGGAGCCGCGTCTCGTGGACGTGATTCTCTCCTGCAAAGCGCCCATTTCGGTAGCGAGGGTGGGCTGGTAACCTACTGCTGAGGGCATACGTCCGAGAAGTGCGGAAACCTCGGAGCCCGCCTGCGTGAAGCGGAAGATATTGTCGATGAAGAGGAGCACGTCCTGATTTTCGCGGTCTCTGAAGTACTCCGCCATGGTCAGACCGGACAGCCCGACTCGCATTCTTGCTCCCGGCGGCTCGTTCATCTGACCGTAGACGAGTGCGGTTTTGGCAAGGACGCCGGACTCCTTCATTTCGTTATAGAGGTCATTTCCCTCACGGGTTCTCTCGCCGACGCCGGTGAACACGGAGATACCACCGTGCTGTTTTGCGACGTTATTGATGAGCTCCATGATGAGCACGGTTTTTCCGACGCCTGCACCGCCGAACAGACCGATATTGCCGCCCTTGGTATAGGGACAGATGAGGTCGATGACCTTGATGCCGGTTTCGAGGATTTCGGTTTCCACGGACTGCTCGTCATAGGATGGTGCGGGTCTGTGGATTTCCCATCGTTCCGCATTCTCCGGAGCGGGCTTTTCGTCAACAGGCTCGCCCAGCACGTTGAAAATTCTGCCGAGAGTCCCGGGGC
>JAFTPW010000393.1:0-3677 GCA_017463075.1 Clostridia bacterium | reverse complement strand
GTATCAACTCAAACCGAACAAACGGAGGATACCGATATGACAAAATTTCTCGACGAATTCGACTGCGAACCCGAATACATGCCCTACCCGAAATTCATGAAAAAATCCACCCTCTCGCACCCGGCGCGGCTGATCTACACGATGTTCCTCGACCGGTACAAGCTCTCGAAAATGAACAACTGGCGCGACGACGAGGGGCATATCTACATCGTCTACCCCATCGAGCACGTGTCGGCGGATTCGGGGATGAGTGACTCGACCGTGCGCAGAGCAATCGAGGAACTGAAGCAGGCACAGCTCATCATCACCCGCCGCCACGGATTTTCCACGCCGAACCGGATTTACGTCAAAGTCCCGGACGACGCGAAAATGACCAAGCCCGCATCCGTCCGCAGGGATTCAAAAATCCATTTCGAGAACGAACGCAAAGGCGGCTGGGAGGACTGGGTCGATCTGCATCAGAAGAACAATGCCGCACCGCCCGAAGCTGAACGGACTGACTGCCCGGAAACGGAATCTGTTCAGGAATGCACAATGTCCGCCCATGAACGTACTGAGCAGTCAGGGATGAACACAGTGACCGTTCGGGAAGAAGCACTCACACCGTCCGCAGATGAACAGTCAGTGTGCCCGGAAATGAACACTCACTCCGCTCACGAACGGACACCTAATAAAATAATACCTAATAACATAAATTCCAATCACATAATCTCTAACAATAAGCGTGCGTACGGGAAGTTTGAGAATGTTTTCCTGACGGAGGCTGATTACGAACGGATACGCCGGGAGCATGTGACGGAGTTTGACGAGATTCTGCTGTTTCTGTCGGAGTATTTCCACGACTGTCCCGAGGTTGCCGAAAAGCCGGAGAACGCCGATCACGCAGACTGTCTCCTGCGGCTGTTCGGGTGATGGCGCAATTTCGGCTGATATGTTGACATTGTGCGCATAATGTGCTATACTATATACAGAATTACAGCAGGAGGCATGTGCAATGGAAACAACCAATCTGAACATCCGCACCGACAAGGAGGTCAAGCTGGCTGCCGAGAAGATTTTCGAAGAGCTCGGGCTGAACATGACCACCGCCGTCAACATTTTTCTGCGTCAGACCATCCGGGAAAACGGAATTCCCTTTGATCTGAAGCTGAACACGCCCAACGAAACCACCGCCGCCGCAATCGAAGAAGGCAGAAAGCTGGCGCACGACAAAAACGCCAAAGGCTACACCAGCATGGCGGATCTGAGGGCGGCACTGGAAGAATGAAATATGAAGTCAGGTTTGTCAATCAGTTCAAGAAGGATCTGAAACTGGCAAAGAAACAGAACAAGGACATCGAAAAGCTGTACACCGTCATTGAAAAGCTCGCGAACGGCGAAAAACTTGACGCGAAATACCGCGATCATGAGCTGACCGGAAATTACAGAGGATGCCGGGAATGCCACATCGAACCGGACTGGCTTCTGGTTTACGAAATCATCGACGATGTTCTTGTTCTCGTCCTCAACCGCGTGGGCAGTCATTCCGAACTGTTCCGATGACAAAATATCACACCACAACAGGAGAATCACCATGGATTCAGCTACTTACCAGATGGACATCGTGCGGCGGCTTTCGTTCAACCGGCCTGCGGGAACTGCGGAATGCGAACGTGCCGCTGCTCTCATCGCGGACGAAATCCGTGCGCTCGGCGGGAAGGTTTCCGTCGAAGAGTTCCGTTTTGACTACTTTATGATTGACAAAGCGTCCTTCCGGGTCACCGCGCCGTATGAGAAGGACTACGCCGTCACCGGGATCGGGTACTCGGGCAATCTCTCGGGCACCTTCCCTTTCCGCTACGTGGAGCGGGCGACAGACATCGACATGGCGGACACCGACGGGGCGTTCGTGCTCTTCAACCACCTCGATCCGGAGCAGTACAAACCCGTGTACGAGTCCGGTGCCGTCGGGTTCATGACGCCCTCGGGCAAATGGTACGACACCGATGCGACTGCGGATCTGACCCAGTCAAGGCTCGGCGCGAAGCTCAGGCAGATCGGGATCAAGCCGGGGTTCCGCATCCGCTGTTCCGACGCGATCGAGATGGTGCGGATGGGAGCGGAGACCGTACAGTGCGAGCTGAAGCAGCACACGCACACCTTCACGACGCAGAACGTGATTTCCGTGATTGAAGGCACGGATCTGCCCGGCGAGTACATCACCTTTTCGGCGCATTACGACAGCGTTCCGACCGGTCTGGGTGCCTTCGACAACGCAACCGGATGCGCGGCGCTTCTCGATCTGTACCGGTATTTTATGGAAAACAGGCCCCGCCGGACGATGGTGTTCCTGTGGTGCAGTGCGGAAGAGATCGGGCTCGTCGGCTCGCAGGACTTCGTGAAGCGGCATCCGGAGATCATGGAGCACGCGAAAATGGAAGTGAATTTCGATCTGACCGGGTGCGTGCTCGGGTACGACGGCGTATCGATAGCTGCCGCGCAGAGCGTCTGTGACACGATGAACGCGTTTGCCCGGGAGAGACGCCACTCCTTCGAAGTCCGCCGCCACGCAGCCTCCAGCGACTCCACAGCGTTTGCGGAAGCGGGTGTTCCGTCGTTCAGTTTCTACCGCCACGGCGAAGCGGAGCTGCACAACCGGTACGACCTTCTTCCTCCGCTCGACGGCAGATGCATGGCGAGAACCGTGAATCTGGTGCGGGAATTTGTTCAGTGGTGCGACGGGGCGGAAGTGTTCCCGATCGATCCCGTGATTCCCGAGGATATGATGAAGGAAGTGCGGGCGTATCTGGGACGGTGAATTTCACGCCGCGGGAGGGCTGCACGCCTCAATCCCGTTTCACGCCTCATCCGCCCCGATGGGGCACCTTCCCCGGCTGCGTTCATTCGACTTAGACTTATTGTGCCTGCACGGGGAAGGCTTCTTTGGTTTATGCTCCCGCAGTCCTACGGATGTATATCGGTGTTTTTTTGAAAATTATCGTTCATATCCGGCGATGAGGCAAATCCCCGGTTCCGTAGGGCTGCCCCTTGCGGGTAGCCGCCGTAAAATACAGGTGTACATGATGTCAGCCGTATGCGGAATGAATGGGGCGGATGTAATGAACCGACCAATTACGGTTGAACGGAATCTTTCAGCGGTTGACCGCAAGGGTCAACCCTACGGTTATCAAAGAAATTGCGCTGACGGACAGAGATGTATCCCAGCCCGCATCGCACCCCCGGACGTGCCGTCGATCCCGTCCAAATCACAAAATTTCGCAAATTTTTCTCGTATTTCTCGCAAAACCGCTTTACTTTTTAATCGATCTGCGGTATAATGATTAGGATATGATACCACCCGCGGGTTTTCTGCGGCAATATTGTATTTTACATTCACAAAATATTTTTATGGAGGATACAAAATCATGGCAAGAAAAATGGTTTCCATGGACGGCAACACCGCTGCGGCTCACGCGTCGTATGCTTTCACTGAAGTTGCCGCCATCTACCCCATTACCCCTTCTTCTGTTATGGCTGACGTAACCGATACCTGGTCCGCCGGCGGTCTGAAGAACATCATGGGCGACACTGTTAAGGTTGTAGAAATGCAGTCCGAAGCAGGTGCCGCAGGTGCGGTTCACGGCTCTCTTGCAGCCGGTGCGCTCACCACTACCTACACAGCATCTCAGGGTCTTCTC
>JAFTPW010000392.1:0-4194 GCA_017463075.1 Clostridia bacterium | reverse complement strand
CGAACGTCAATTATCTCGGAAACGGCGGTCTGTACGCAAACGATCTGCCCGAAACGGATGAGCCGTTCTGCATATACAGTATCGATTTGCTGGGAACTCCGCTTTCCGCAAAAATGCAGACCAACGAATCGGATACATCTCATACAGTCGGTATTGAGCAGATCGGTAAAGTGAATAACAGGATTCCGTATGAGTTTCTGCCGCAGGTATATATCCTGCCGACGGACATCGGATACAACGACATACGACTGGAAGAACTCGCCGAAGCGCAGAAGATCATTCAGGCGGGCGGCAAGGTGTATGCACGGCATAACAATTCCACGTATCAGGTACTTCAGGCAAGCTGTGATTTCATTGACGATCAGTACCATTCCCTCAGTATGATCGGCAGTTCCAAAATCATGATGTGGAGCAAGCATAGCGGATGGACCTATTATTCGCCGTATGACTTCGTACTTACAACTTCGGATTATAATCTAAGTGAAGGCAGTGTGGAGTCCGGTAAGAAATTCAAATTCACTGTGGATGAAAACGGCAGTCTGAAAGCGGAAGATATAACAGACAGCCTGTAACGATTGGAGGAAAGACAATGTTTGAAAAAGTAAATCCGGCGCATCCCGATAAGATCGCCGACCGCATCGCCGGTGCACTTGTGGATATGGCGTACGAAAAAGTGCGTGATCCCAAGATTGCCGTGGAGGTACTGATCGGTCACGGTGTGTGCCATATCATTGCGGAAACATCCGTGCATCTGTCTGTTGAGGATGTGACCGCAGCCGTACACCGCATTGCCGGTGAGAACTTCGCTCTGGACTATGTCGAAACCGCGCAGGACAGGCATCTTGCACACAATCAGCAGGACGGATTCCGCTGCGGAGACAACGGCATCTTCAAAGGTACTCCCGTCACCGAGGAGCAGAAGCATCTCTCGGAAATCGCCCGACTGCTGTACCGGCTGTACGGCTCGGACGGAAAATACATCAAGGAAGGTGACCGGCTGATCATCTGCCAGAGCAATGCAGACAGCAATGATCTGAAGAAAATCTTCCCCAAGGCAGAAATCAACCCTCTCGGTGACTGGACGGGCGGCACGGATGTGGATACCGGTGCGACCAACCGGAAACTTGGCAGTGACATGGGCGATTCCCTCACGGGAGGCGGTCTGCACGGCAAGGATCTGTCCAAAGCTGATGTCAGCGTAAACATCTACTGCTGGCTCAAGGCGCAGGAATACAATTGCACCGTTGAACGATACTGTGCCATCGGCAATGAATCCGTAGACGGTGTGCCGTACAAAAAGATTGTGGAAACAGCGAGAGACTATATCCGCTCGGTCGGCGGGTTTGAGAAGTTCGCGGAGTGGGGTCTGATATGATTATTGAGAAAAAGAATACGGCGGATCTTCTGCCTGCGGAATACAATCCGCGAAAGGATCTGAAACCGGGTGACGCCGAATACGAAAAGCTGAAACGTTCCATCGAGCAGTTCGGTTATGTCGAGCCGGTCATCTGGAACAAGACAACCGGTCGTGTAGTAGGCGGTCATCAGCGGCTCAAGGTTCTCATTGACATGGGTATCACTGAGGTTGACTGTGTTGTGGTGGAACTTTCCGAGGAGAAAGAAAAGGCTCTCAACATTGCCCTCAACAAAATCTCCGGCGAATGGGATAAGGAAAAGCTGGCTCTGCTCATCACCGATCTGCAGGGTGCGGATTTCGATGTATCCCTTACCGGTTTTGAGCCTGCCGAACTGGATGACCTGTTCAAGGACAGCTTGAAGGACGGAATCAAGGATGACGATTTCGATGTGGAATCCGAACTGAAAAAACCGACCATCACGAAACCGGGGGACATCTGGTCACTCGGCAAACATCGGCTGGTTTGCGGAGACAGCACCCTTCCGCATACATACGAAATGCTGATGGGGGACACCAAAGCGAACCTCGTCATCACCGATCCGCCGTACAACGTCAACTACGAAGGCTCTGCCGGGAAGATCAAGAACGACAACATGGAGAACGATGCGTTCTACGGATTCCTGTTCAATGCTTTTGTGAATATGGAACACCACATGGCGGATGACGCCTCCATCTACGTTTTCCATGCGGATACCGAGGGACTCAACTTCCGCAAGGCATTTTCCGATGCTGGATTCTACCTCTCCGGAACGTGTATCTGGAAAAAGCAGTCCCTCGTTCTCGGCCGTTCGCCGTATCAGTGGCAGCACGAGCCTGTACTGTTTGGCTGGAAAAAGCGTGGGAAGCATCTGTGGTACACCGGCCGGAAAGAATCGACGATCTGGGAATTCGATAAGCCGAAGAAAAACGGCGATCACCCGACTATGAAGCCGATTCCGCTCCTGGCGTATCCGATCATGAATTCGTCCATGAGCAATACCGTTGTGCTTGATCCGTTCGGCGGTTCCGGCAGTACGCTGATTGCCTGTGAGCAGACGGATCGGATCTGCCGCACGATTGAGCTGGATGAGAAGTTCTGTGATGTGATCGTGAAGAGGTATATCGAACAGGTGGGCAGTTCCTCCGGTGTAACAGTTCAGCGTGATGGGCTGACATATACCTACGATGAACTTGCCGCCGAATCGGATGAAGAGATTCCGTTGTTCTGAGGTATGCTCATGACTGAAAATACAACTTTGACCCTCGGCAGCCTGTTTGATGGCTCCGGAGGTTTTCCTTTGGGCGGACTGCTCTGCGACATTACTCCGGTATGGGCATCGGAAATCGAACCGTTTCCCATTCGGGTGACCACAAAACGTCTGCCTTTTATGAAACACTACGGTGATATCTCTTCGATGGATGGCACGAAGATCGAACCCGTGGACATCATCACCTTCGGCTCTCCCTGTACCGATATGTCGGTCGCAGGCAAACGAGCCGGTCTGGACGGCAGACAGTCCGTCCTTTTCTACCAAGCCATCCGAATCATCAAAGAAATGAGGTGTGCCACCGATGGCAGATACCCGAGATACATCGTATGGGAGAACGTGCCGGGTGCCTTCTCTTCAAACAGCGGCGAGGATTTCCGGTGCGTCCTCGAAGCAGTCTGCGGCATTGCGGATGAAACCGTTTCTGTTCCTCGACCTGCGAAATGGCAGTATGCCGGAGAGATCGTGGCGGACGGATACTCCGTTGCATGGAGAACCTTCGATGCGCAATATTGGGGAGTCCCCCAGCGCAGACGTCGAGTCTACCTTGTCGCAGATCTTGCAGGCTGGAGTGCCGGAAAAGTATTATTTGAGTCCGAAGGCTTGTCGGGGTATTCTCCGCAGAGCTTCGGCTCGTGGGAAGGAACTGCCCGCCGTATTGCAGACTGCTCTGGAACGGCAGGCTTGTGTCTGAATGACCAGGGCGGCAGCCGGATGGATGTCACGGATGATGTGACGGCAACTCTCCGTGCGGAAGCGCATCATCCGCCGTGCATTCTGGATTCCGAAGTTTACGAAAACCACAGTCAGGATACCCGTTACATCGGTCCCGTTGATGTCGCACCAACCGTAGCGGCTACCTATGGAACCGGCGGCAACAATCAGCCTTTTGTTGTGAAGACAGCTTATGGAATTTGCTCTAAGGACAGCAATTCCATGAAATCGGATAATCCGCACAGCGGTATTTACGAAGCGAACACCTCCCGAACCATTGACGGAAACGGCGGCAATCCTTGCTGTAATCAGGGTGGTATCGCCGTGGTGGAAAGCTCTGCTTTGCAGGGTTCGATGATCGGACGGAAAGATGAGAACGGTCCCCAGGGAGACGGCATCAATGAGGATGTCAGCTTTACCTTGAATACGGTTGACCGTCATGCGGTCTGTTCACCGACTTACAGTGCAAGTAAATCGTCTTTCTTTATTTCTGCTGAAGAAGAACTGGCGAATACCCTGGTGGCATCCGATTACAAGGATCCTCCGCTTATAAACGATAACGAAATCTTATATTCCGTCCGCCGTCTGACTCCTACCGAATGTGCGAGACTGCAGGGATTCCCCGACTGGTGGTGCGATGCCCTTGGTACGGAGAATCCAACTGATGCGGATATTGCCTACTGGACGGAGGTATGGGAAACACACCGAAGGATTGTCGATCCCGATGTGAAGCCGAAAACGCAGAAACAGATCGTGAAATGGTTGAAATCACCGCACTCCGATGCCGCTGAATACAAGATGTGGGGTAACGGCGTG
>JAFTPW010000391.1:0-10530 GCA_017463075.1 Clostridia bacterium | reverse complement strand
TTGATTTTTATATTCCGTAAAAGGCTGGATGTATTCGTTTGTCAGAATTTCCACTTAACCTCTGTCCAGATTGACACGGAGCCTGAACGCAGGCGTGCTATCTTCCGAACGGACAGTATAACGGAAATAACCGTTCAGAAAGCCGAAGGACTGACCGGTTTCCTGACTGACGGTATCGGGAATGTATTCCCGCAGTTCTTCCATACAGATGAGTTCCGTGACCTTTGCAGTATCCATATCATACCGCATGACCGCAAATTCTTCCAGGTTTCCTGGTACAGTCATCGACAGAAACCAGATGGAGCCGTTGTAGTAATGCGGTTCCCAGATGGTGTTGTACCACGCAAATGGGCATCCCACTTTTTCCGTATGCGCACACAGCGGGTCGGTGCATAGCGGAGTCATCGTGCCTTTTGCCGGATTGAAGAGTGCCGGGACAGATACACCGTCCACACGCATGTCGGTCAGAAGAAACGTATCAAAAAATGCATCGTGGTCTTCTTCAATTTGATTACACCCGCAAAGGAGTAGAATTATTGCTGTAAATATTGATATACACTTTTTCATATTCTTTCCTTTACTTTGATCCGAGTTTGGCTTCGATGATTGCGAATATCAGAAGAAAAGATGCACAGGCGGCAGATATCCATACATATTCATCAAGCCAAAACCATGATACATAACCATATAACAACAGAGATAAAACAGATTGGAGATAAAGCACGATTGATATGAGCAGTAAGATGATGATTCGCTCCGATTTGTTCATTTTCTTGAATCCTTTCCCTTTTTCACTTCAACAGCTTCGGATAATTCTTCTGTAAATCACTGTACCGCACCTTGTACGCAAACTCCGCATTCCCGCACAGTTTCAGCACATCCGCATCATGCCACGGGTCATAGATCAGGCTTTCTTCCTGATACCGGAACTCCACCCGCTCACCGAGCAGAGCGTACGGCGTGAGCTCCGGATCAAACAGCAGAGGGTACGCATAGGTTTCACCGTCGATCTCTTGCAGGAGAAACAGCCAGTACTCATCCCGCAGTTTTCCTCTTGCTGCATCCTCCGGATCGGTCAGGATCACAAGCGCCATCGAATCCCTGAGCCGCGGATACCGGTAATACTGCCGCTTCGGTGTGCCGGGATAGTATGCCTCCGTCTCATATGCCGTACCGTCCGTGTCCGTTATCGTAAAGCGGTAAACCGTCCGCCGCTCCACGTCATCATGGGACACGTATTCGACATCCTCCACGGTGAAGAGCAAATTTCCCTTCCCAAGCTGCATATGCCTGCCGCTGAAAACATCATGCTGTACCACCTTCGCGGCACGCATATCCGACGGAATCCACATGGTGTTCGCGAAAAACAGCCAGACGAACGTGCCGGACAGCGCAAAAATGGCGCTCAGTAGGATCAGCAGTTTCTATTTGCGGTTACGGTACATCGGTCACCTCTCCCGTCTTCGTGTTCCAGCAGAAATGTCCGCGTCCGTTCACGGTCCGGTTAGGGCTGTTTTCATGACATCTTATTCCGAACACCAGATCGTCCGCGACAGTATAGCTAAAAATATACAGTCCCGCCGGAATTGCGGTTTCCGTGATTTCTCCGGTCGCAAAATCATAACGGTACAGTTTGCTGTATCCTTCCTCAAGGCAAGCGATGTAGTCCGCATACAGGCTCGCTGTGGTAATGTTCTCCGGGAGTTTCTGATAATATATCCCCGCATCCGTCACGCACAGACCGGTGATAACCATGCCATCTTCCGCAGACAGGATTACCTCTGTGGTGTCTCCTGCGGGATCATAGCAGAAAACGGTATCGCTCCGGGTATAATACAGCTTTTCATTCCGTGCATCGGCATACAGCGGAGCTTCTCCGATCTCTGCAAGAACGCGGCTGTTTTCCAGCTCTGCATCACAGACACTGAGTATGCCGTTGGCAATATAATAAATCTCATTCCCCATGCAGGCAAATGCGCTGACGACCAGTTCTTCACCCTCCGTGTACGGCTGTGTTTTCAGATTCCTGCCGTTATAGTCAACGAAATGGAGCACACACAGTCTGTCGCCGATCTGCTCGGTAAAATAAATCCGGTCTTCCCCAAGTGCAATCTCGCTGATATAATTGCCGCTGTTCCGGTAGAGAATCTCGAAATCCTGTCCGGTTAAATCAGTGGTGCAGATGCGGTAGTGCATGTCATTTTCCACCAGTTTACCGGGATTTTCAAGATTTACATCGTGATCGTACCAGTACAGCCGTTCTCCCTTCTGTTCCGCGACGGAGCCGTAGACCATGAACTGATAGAAGCAGTCCGATCCCATTCCGTGACTGCACAGCGGATCGTAGCACACCTGATAGGACTTCCCGCGGGATGGTGTGTAGACGGTCATCACGTCGCCCGACATATACTGAAACCCGCGGGAAGTGATCTGAAACCGAGAGCCGCTGCTGGTGGAAATTGCGGATTCTTTATATTCGTAATCTCCGACGGAAACTGCGGCAGATGCGGTTTCACGGGGGATGTAGGGCGTTTTTGATTCGCATCCGCAGAGGAGCAAGGCGGCAGATACGACACAAATCATTCGCTTCATGGTGTCTATCCTTTCCATCATTTCACTTTAAATCAATCATTGTAATCTCCCCACTTGTCACATCAATCCGCAAAATCGGGAGATGATCGCCGCCGTAAGCACTTGCCAGCTGTTCATCTTGTGTGAATGTGCTGTCACCGTTTTTATCCTGCCAGCCGGTGTAGGTCGCATAGATGTACTCCCCGGCGACAGTCATGCTGGTGGGGCGAAGATGCTCATACTCGCCGTTCATCTCGGCAACCTGAGTAAGATTGGAGCCGTCATGGGCGCAGCGGTAGATTTTGCCGCCGGATAGTTCGGCTTCTCTTGCGGCATATCCGTCAATATCCACCTTCCCGAGAGTGATCGTGTCACCTGCCTGCCAGTAAATCCAGTTGGTTGTCAGTGTGAGGTTTCCGTACATATTGTCACATTCCACGATATGCTCCTCCGCACCGCCATCAAGTCTTCTGCGGTAGATACCGTCATCTCGCTGATAATATACAAATTCGCCATCTGAGTGTATGTTTTCCGGGAGTACACCTTCAAAGTGTGTGATGCGATTTTCACCTTCATAATCCACTGAAAATACAGATGCACCGTCGCTGAGATAAACGCGATTATCCCTTGCCATAAATATAAATCAGTGAACAGTAAATGAGTCATCTTTTTCTGTGGAAGCAGATTCAACGAGCAGCTTGATATCTCCGTTTTTCAGATTCATACGGTACATACCCGTGACATAAAGCTCGCGCTTTTCATCATAGATAATGTCAGAATAAAAGCGATAATCACCGTCATACAGCTCCGGTCCGGTAAATCCGCTGCCGTCATGCTCATACAGCATCGTCTTTTTTCCACTGGCAGGATTGTACAGCGCATGGTGATCCAGATCGACAGTCTTTGTGATCACACCTGCATCGTTTCGGTAGGTTTTACTGAATCTCTGCCAAAAACACACGCTTCCGTCCGGCAGAACATTCCAGTCGATAATACCAACAATCGGGCATTCTTCGTTTGTGTGAAAGCATAACGGATCTGCACAGATCGAGGAAACATTTCCGCTTGTGCAGTTGTAGCGTACAAGATATCCCTCGGAAGGAGCACCGATTTTGGCGTAAAGGTAGCCGTTCATGTACTGAAGCTGAAGCATCCGGTTCATCGTCAGCGTTTCATCGGACAGCGTGACAGGTGTATATGCTTCGGTTTCATGTGCGGTATCGTTTGTTGTTCCGCCTTGCTCGCAGGAAACAAGAAGCATGAGTAATGCAATAATTGTACATAAAATTTTCTTCATGATAGTTCATCCTTTCAAAAATCACTTCACAAACATCCGCTTTGCGGGCATCATCATCACCGTCACCGCCGCAACTGCAACTGCAAGCCACAGCGTCAGCATCGCGTATCCGTTGCCGAACAGTGCCGTTTCCGCCGATTGCAGGAACAGCGGAGTTCCCGCGAGCAGATTGAGGAAATTCACCTTTTCCGCCGCCGCAACGCCGAAGTACGCACACAGCGAGGGCAGGAGTGTCAGAATCACCGCCGTTCCGAGCACCGGGATGTATCTTGCCAAAAGTTCCGACAGTGCGCAGACGAGCATCGCCATGAGCAACGCACCCGCAATCCGCATGACGAAGAACACCGCGAAATACTGCGCCACCGTGATGGAGCCGGTCACATCCGCAAACATCTGCATGGATACAAGCGGCGCGTTCATTGCCGGAAGATCGTAGCCGAGCGCAATTACCGCCGCGTCAACTGTGCCGGTAAGAATCGCCAGAATCACCGCGATCATGCCGGAGGAGATGAGCTTGGCGTAGAAGGTCTTGTGCCGTCCGTTTTTCGTCGAGCGGAGCAGCTGTGCAAATCCTCCCGAAGACGATTTCGAGACATATTCCGCCGCAAAGGAGCCTGTCAGCAGGAGCAGAATCGCCGCGTAGAGGAACAGGTCAGCATCCTCCGCATACATCTTCTGCCATCCGGTATCGTAGAGGAACCATCCTTTCACACCGGTTTGGGCTTCCTTCATCAAGAGATACTCCGCGTGCGTCTCGATTACTGCCAGAAAATCCGAGCGGGAGTAGGCGTAATTGTAGTCGGAGAGGTACTCGCGGTACTCGTCAAAGGAGATTTCCTCATTGACGTACGCCTGCTGCATCAGGTTCTTCTTCGCGAGGGCTTCGTCGATCATCGCGCGCTCCTGTGCAAGATATTCCAGTTTTTCGTCGGTAATTTCGCCCTCGAGCGTGGTCATGTATTCTTTGTAAACCGAGTCGGCGTAGGAATTGGAGGGCGAATTGGTGTCCCAGGAATACCACGTTTTCACGCAGAGAATCAGCAGGACAATCACGATAAAGCGGGAGGAAATCAGGGTCTTGAAGGTCTCGGCGAGAATCAGAGAATGGCTGTAAGTGCGCGCCTTTTGCCTGCGTTCCACCCGGACACAAGCGAATCCATGCCGGATTTCCGCTGTTTTCATCATGCACCATGCAATGCCGGTATCAATCCAGCCGACGCGGATGCCGGTGGTGCCATTGACATACAGGAACACCGTCACGACCGCGCACACTGCAATCAGGATCGGGAAAATCACGCACATGCTCGGCACAAATCCCGCGACCGCACCGAAGATGTTCATCGCACGGTACCGTACAAACAGCGGATTCCCTGCGGCTGCCGCGACGAGGTTGAGATTCTTGAATACGGAGTTTGCGTCGATGTAGGAGAGCGTGTACAGCAGGAAATTCAGCCCGAACAGACTGAGTCCCGCGAAATAGATGAGGATATAGTTATAGAACACCACGGAAAGAGCGGTCACGATCATCGAAAATACCGCAAATGTCAGCAGCTTCACGCCAACAGTGACGGCAAAATACTGTCCGATGGTGATCTGATACGGCGAGAGCGTGAAGGTATCGAGTGCCTGAATCACGTTGTTCGGGGACGAGAATCCGATGCGGAGCCCGTAGACCGCAAACGTGGACAGCGTGAACATGAGCACAAGGATCACGGTCAGAAGCAGCATCGTGAGAATCTTCGCGACCGCCGTTCTTGCCCGACCGTACTTCGCCGTGCGCATGATCGGAAGGAATCCGCTCTGCTTTTCCTGCGCGAAAATGACACTGCCGAGCATGATGAGCATGATAAAAATGAAGATGTTCACCGTATCGTAGCGGAAATATTCGTCCCAGCCGCGGGTGTATTCGACGCCGATTTCCACACCCGAGCGCATCAGCTCATACAGCTCGATCACGCGGAGCTGGTAGCGGTAGGTGAAGGAATCCTCGGTGATGCCCATATCCGCAAATGCGTCGAGGTTCGCCCATGCGCGGTCGATGACTTTGTCGAGGACGTCGGGGTATTCCCGTGCCGCATTGATGATGCCGTAAAGCTTCGCAAAGAGCGCGTGGTCGGAGTAGCTTTCGTCCGTGGAATAGAGATTCGGCATCTGCTCCGGCTCGAAATCGTAGTTCCCTTCCCGCATCGCCTGCATGAACAGCTCATTCTGCTCCTCCGTGAACGCCTGCATTTCGGCGTAGTATGCGTCAAGCTCGGCGGGATTTTCAAAGTATTCCGCGAAGAAATCCGAGATCATCTGCGTCGGTTCCTGTGCGGCGGCGGTTCTGTCGGCGGTGTACCATGCAATTGCGGTGTTGAGCATCAGAAGCACAAAGAGGAACACCCACAGGTATTTCACGCCGAACAGCTTTTTCAGCTCATATCCGACAAAGCGTCGGTTCTTTTTTTCTTTTGCGGTCACAGGTTCGTCAAGCAGTTTCAGCCACTTGTCGTCCATGTGCCCGATGCCTTCGTATAACGTTTCGGATTTCATACAGTGATGCCCTCCTTTTCGAGATGTTTTCTGAGTTTCTTCCGCAGTTTTGCAAGAATTTTCGACACCTGATTCTCCGTCATGCCGACTGCCGCCGCGATCTCCTTCACCGGCTGGGAACAGTTGTACCGGCGGATGAAGATCACGGCATCGCGTCTCACGAGCGTTTCCATGAATGCGTCGATGATATGCCCGATTTCTTCCGCTTCCATATCGGGCAGATTGTCGGAAACACATTCGTCAAGCTCCACGAGAACAGCCGATCGCTTCTGCCGGGATTTTGCTTTGACGAGATTCAGCGCGAAATTTTTGCAGATTCTGAGAGCGTACGCGCGGAGTGAATCCGGCTTTTCCGGCGGGATGGAGTTCCACACGGCGAGGCAGGTGTCGCTCCAGCATTCTTCCGCATCGGCGGCGTTTCCGGTGATTTCGTTCGCCGCGCTGACGCAGAGCCGTTTGTGAGATTGCTCAAGCTCGGCAACTGCCCTCTCGTCCCGCGAAAAGAACAATGTGATGATTCTCGAGTCGTCCATATGGGTGCTCCTTTCGTGTGAATTTCTGTATTGTCATTTTGCAAATTCTCCTAAGTCGGTCACGGTACCGTCGTCATTGAGTTGATATTTATGTACTGCGCCTATCGCTTTATTGTTTTCATACCGCAGTTTCGGACTGCTCATATTGACGATTGCAATTCCATCGGACATTCCGTAAAGCATTGGTATATATCCTTCATCAAAACGGTCAAAAGTCCATGTTTTTCTGCTTCCATCGGAAAGGTCAACCCGGATCAGCATATTATTTTTGTTTCTGATTATGTCGTGCGGTTCAGTTTCACTTCCTTTGCCGGTGGGAGACATCAATGTTCCGTAATATTCAATTTCAAAGGGATGATACCAGAATCCGCCGTCGGCAAAGGTATAGTTTATCAGGTTCTCAGCAATCAGCTCAAATTTACCGTCACGGAAGCGGTATGCTCTCAGAGGTGTTTGATGTGTAATGGTATCATAGTTCGTTTCGGGAATTCCCTCTGCGCAGATAATATAGGTTTCATCACGGTATGTATGTACGCTCTCTACGCCATATCCCTCCGGACGGATGTTTTCAGCCGCTTCTCCGGTTTCCCTATCAATCATGGTCAGGGACTGCTCATAATCGTAATACGGTGAAAGATCAAGAACATAGTAATATTCATCGTCAATGTAATACTGTACACTTGGCAGATACCGTTTTTCCAGAACTTCCTCCTGCTTGCCGCCGTTTACGG
This sequence comes from Clostridia bacterium, assembly GCA_017463075.1. Taxonomy (GTDB): domain Bacteria; phylum Bacillota; class Clostridia; order Oscillospirales; family CAG-272; genus UMGS1696. Next base: position 2,863 of record JAFTPW010000391.1, on the reverse strand, counting down.
AAACACGCATCAATGCAATGGTTTCTGCTCCTGTTCCTTCATCGTACATACTCTGCTGATAGTAGAGATACCCGTCGTGAACCCACAGATTATCACTGGATGAGCTGGTGTTTTGAATGGAAACCATATCAGCGAGAAGTTGTACGTCTGTGCCGTCAGGATTCATGGAATAAATGAATCTGTCGCTTGATCCTCTGATCGGATACGTGCAGGAGGCATATATTTTCTCGCCGTCCGTACAGTAAGATCTTCGATACGCCGTCGCCTGATCGGGACATACAGCATCCTGAGCGTCATGCGTGCACAGTGGATCGCGGCAAAGTCCGGAGAGTGTTGATTCGAATCCGCTGTGATACTGATCCGGCACAGAAGAAAAACCGCATCGGTAAACCACATCCCCCAGCGTAAAGTACCGGGAGCCGTCATTCCCTGTATTGTTATAATAATCCACTGTTTCCTGTTTTCCGCATCCGGTGAGCAGTGTGGCTGCTGTCAGTACGGCAAATATGCCGGTAAGAATTCTCAGTGTATAAGTTCTGATTTTCTTCATGATGGTTAACCTCCGTTTTGTCCTCTTACCTATACTGACAACTTTTTCTCCGGAATCTGCCGCTTCAGCGAAAATTTTTCCCGCATCCGCATGATTTTTTTCCTCCGCCGAATCACGGACGAAAAAAGGCTCACCGCCTGTGAATGACAGACAGCAAGCCCTGATTCATCATTTGCTGAGAAGCGTGTTCAGATCCAGACTTGCGAGATCGTTGGCGAAGAACAGCTTGCCGAAGATGTATTTGTCCGATGCGCTTTCCGTGAGCGTGATCAGACTGCCGCGGAAATAATCCATTCCCTCCGCCATGGCGGGTCCGGTGATTTCAGCGACTGCATGATCGAGATAGAACACGGGTACACCGTCGAACGTATTCCCGGAATCCACGGCGTCGGCGGCGTTATAGACGTAATACACGGAGCTGGTGAGACCGTGGGATGTGGACAGCACGATTCTGCCGTCGGGTGTGAAGCAGATGCCCTGCACGTAGTCGCGGATGGAATACACCCGAACGGGCGCAGAAAGATCACCGATAGCATAGACGGAGCAGATCGCCTTATGCGTACCCTCCGCTGTCTCAAAAACATGCTCCTCCGGCGGTGTTCTCGAGGAATCCATGTACGAGCCGACATACAGGTACTCGTCATCTGTATAGAGGAAGGACGCCTTGTTGTTGACCTTCACGCCCTGCCCGATGTTCACGCTGTCTCCGTTTTCCGCTCCGAGAACGTCACTGAGCGGGAACGAGAAAATTTTGCTTCCGTTTGCGATGTATGCCGTATCCCCGGACACCGCAATTCCGCCGGCATGACCCGTGTAAGTCTCACCGTCACAGTGCAGGGTCACGTAATACGATTCGCTGTCGGTCGTGGTGACGTAGATGCGGGATGAGGTACCATCCTTCATGTAGCCGGAGACGAGAATCAGCCCCGCTTCGTCGGCCGCGGAAATACCCTGACAGACAAAGCCGTCGCTCAGCCCGGGATTCCTGCACAGCGCGGATTCTGCGGCGTAATAGTCGCGGTAAATGGCAAATTTTGCGATATTCAATCCGCCAACAACCACCGCCGCCAGTGCAATTCCGGCAGTCAGGACACCAAGGCAGATTTTACCCGTTGTTTTCAGTATTTTCATCATGTCACTCCTGTGTTTCTGTTTTTTCGCGGATCAATTCTGCGGCGGGCTTTGTGTATTCCTCCGCTTCGATCCGCAGTCCCCGGAACAGCTTCATTTCGCTCCACGTGATGTGGCAGTAGCCGTCCGGATTCTTTTCGAGATAGTTCTGATGGTATTCCTCGGCGGAGAAGAAATTTCTGAGCGGGCCGATTTCCACGCAGAACCGGTCACATCCGCTCTTCTCGATTGCCGCAATGCGCTCGACGGTTTCTTTCGCTTTTTCATTCGTGTAGTAGATTCCCGTCTGATACTGCGTGCCGATGTCGTTTCCCTGACGGTTCTGCACGCCCGGGTCGATCACGTAAAAGTACGCCATCAGAATCGCCTCCAGACTCACAACGCCGGGATCGTATTCCACACGCACCGTTTCGCGGAATCCGGTTTTGCCGGTGCAGACCGTTTTGTAGTCGGCGTCCTCTTCTCCGGTTCCGTTGGCATATCCGCTCCGGGCATCGATCACACCGGTTATGGACTGCATCAGGTGCTCGACGCCCCAGAAGCATCCGCCGGCAAGGTAAATCACATTTTCCGTCTCATGCGTAAGATTCATTTTCCGTATCTCCTGTTTTCTTCATTATTATATATAGTAATATATTCTCCTCAGATGCACCGGATGAAGGTATCCGTATCGGTAACAACGGCTGACACGGTGTGTGCGTCCCTGCCGAGGATATCGTCATCGGGATACGCCGCGTCGATGCCGAGGGAACGCAGTCTCGCCAGATACGCCGCCGCATCTTCCACGCGCTTGAACGATTTTTCCATCGTGCACGGGAAGCTGAGCGTGCGGATCGGAACCGTTCTGTTCACCGCTTCGACGATTTTTTCGCGGATTTCGGCAAGGAGCTCCGCGTTGTCCCGGAAAATTGCGCGGTTGCGTTCCAGCTCCGTCTTCGTCACAACGGTCACAATGCCGTCGACTGCACGCTGAGCCTGAGCACACGCAATGTCACCGCCGGCGTAGAAGCAGGACGCAATTCCTTGGGATGCACAGATCGCGGCGTCCATGTCGACTTCCCCGATGTACTTCCCGTTGAGTTTGTAAAACTGCACGGTCTTGCTGCTCATGGTATGCGCCAGAACACCGCCGAGGGTTCCTTCCATGGCGTGATATCCGAAGAAGCACACGCAGTCGAACGC